>JAGBUH010000183.1 GCA_017630915.1 Clostridia bacterium | reverse complement strand
ATAAGCAATATGAAAAGGCAGTTGACTATTACGTAAACATTCTTCAACGTAACAACAACTATGATGCTGCATATATTGGTATCGCTCGTAGTTTGTATCAAGATGGCGAATATGTTCAAGCAATGAAATATTATAAATATGCTTATAATACAGAAGACTATTCGAAGGCATATCAATCCTACCGTAAGGAATGGATGGAAAAATACCTTTGGGTAATCCCCGTTGTATTGTTCGCTATCATCTTTGGTGTTTCTAAGTTCTTTAAGTATGCCAACAAGGTAAACAAAAAAGGACAGAAAAACAAAGATAAACGTACATTTGGCGAAGAAATCCTTTATGGTTTCCATATTATTTTCCACCCGTTTGACGGTTTCTGGGATTTGAAACATGAAAAACGTGGATCGGTTCGCGGTGCGACCTTCTGGTTGGCTATTGCGGCATTGACATTTGTATACCAATCTGTTGGTCTTGGTTATCTTAAAAATCCGCAGGGATTTACAACATCCTACTTCATGTCGATTGTTTCGATTGTTTCGCCTGTATTATTGTGGGTTATCGCTAACTGGTGTATTACCACATTGTTTGAAGGCGAAGGCAGTTTTAAGGATGTTTATATCGCAACCTGCTATTCGCTCGTTCCGTTACCTTTACTTATCATACCCGGTGTAATGCTCACTAATATCATGACCGTTTCCGAAATGGCCATTTACGATATGATGGTTAGCTTTGCATTTATCTGGTTCGGTATGTTGGTATTCTTCGGAATGATGGTTACACACGATTATACTCTCGGTAAGAATTTTATTACCGCTATTGTTTCGATAATCGGTGTTGCATTTATCATATTTATTGCCGGCTTGTTCTCGACACTCGTTGCCAAGGTATTTACTTTCTTCTATAATATCTATATCGAGTTGTCTTATCGTTGGTCGTAGAAAGGAGTGTAAATAATAATGAATAATAGATTAATAAGATTACTTGCACTCGCTCTCTGCATGTTTATGCTATCTGGTTCTTTGACTTGTTTGACTGCTTTTGCAGATACTTCCGATGAATCGGGTGAGCCCGAAAAAGAATGGGAAGAGGTTTGGAAAGAAGTTAAACAACCTGCATACACTACTACCGCATTTTCATCTGTTAAAGAAAGAATTCTCGGTAGCGGTGCCATTGAACCGATGCAACTTTATGCCGTTATCAATGGCTATGCATTCTATGGTGACGCACTTACCGGTGAAATGATTTTCCTCGTTTTGAAGGATGATACTCTCACCAAAGATGCAATTATTGAAAGCAAGACTATCCCTGAATACAGCGCTTTTTATTGCACCAACCCTTATAATGCAGGTGCGGCAAAAGCAATCGGTCAGGATAAGACTGCTGATGCAACCGAAAAGCAAAAATTGCTTTCTCAAATCATAATCAAGTATGCCGAAAACGACAAAGACTCTCAGATGGATTCTTTTGCTGATGCTGCTGCTAACCAACAGATCAATATTAAGAACATCAGAGGCGGCGTTCGTGTCGAATATACTATCGGTCGTGAAGAGGTCATTTATCTCGTTCCGAGACTTATTAAGAAAGAAAAATTAGAAGCTCTTCGTGACCAAGTTACTGAAAACTCTTTGCTTTCAAGAGATGCTAAAACGCTCATGGCGTTCTACACTCTTAAAGACTTGAACGATGCTACTCTTTCGAAGAAGAGTAGAGAAGAAATGGAAAAGGATTACCCCATAACAAAGCAGTTTGCTGTTTATGTGTGTGAACCTACTATTTCTACTCAGGAACTTCTTCGTCTTGAAAAAATTGTTAAGAGTTATACCAACTACGATTACGATACTCTCGAAGCAGACCATTCTGAAACAGAGTATGTGTCGAGCGACGAAGTACCTCCGTTGTTTAAGCTCGCACTTGAATACCGCGTTGATGGTGAAGAAATCACTATTAGAGTTAACGCAGGTAACATTCGTTTCAACTCTTCTATTTACAAACTTTCTGACGTTCTTGTGCTTCCGTATGGTGGCGCAGGAGACGTTAACAACTCAGGTTATTTGTTCTCTCCTGACGGCTCAGGTTCGCTTATTGATTTTTCTGACCTTGATGCTCAGTTCACCAATGCGAATAGTCTTTACGGTCAAGACTATGCATACCACACTGTATCCGGACAAAACAGAGAAGTTGCTAGACTTCCCGTATTCGGTGTATATCAACGTGTAGAAAAAGATAGTAAGAAAATAGAAATTCAAGAAGTTATTGACCCTGAAACAAATGAACCTATGTACGATGATGAAGGTAATGTAATTACTCAAGAAGTCGAAGTTGACGTACCTCTTGAAATTGCTTATCTTGCGGTTATCGAAGAAGGCGACTCGTTGGCGAAGATTAACGTCAATTATGGTGGTCGTGTTCATAACTATGCTTCTATTTACACTTCTTTCAACCCTCGTCCTAAGGACTCCTATGTGCTCGATGGCGGTATTTCTGCCGGTACCGATGCTATGTGGACTGTTGAATCGAAACGTAAATATACCGGCGACTTTAAGTTGAGATTGTTTATTCTCGATGGTACAGAAGATGGAGACGAACCCACATCGGTATTTGATGCTGATAAATCTTATTCCGATATGGCGGCTGTTTACAGAGATTATCTTGTACGCACCGGTGTTCTCTCCGAAATCAAAGATCTCGAAGATAACATTCCTCTTTACATCGAAACCCTTGGCGCAATTCAATCTACCAAGAAGGTTCTTGGTGTTCCCGTTGAAACAATGGTTGCTCTTACAACTTTCCAAGACACCATTGACATTCTCGAAGAACTCAAAAATGACCATGGCATTGATAATGTTAAGGTCAAGATGAACGCTTGGATGAATGGCGGTATGATGGGCGAAATTGCCACGTCGATTGATATTGAGAAGGTTCTTGGCGGTAAAGACGGATTTAAGAAACTTGTTGAGTACGCTAAGAATAACGGCGTTACACTTTTCCCGGATATTGAACTTTCAGTTGCTTACTGGGATAAATCCTTTGACGGTTTCAAATCTGACGAAGATGTTTCGCAATCTATTGACGAACGTATTTCTTTCTATAAAGAATATGATCCCGTATTCCAAGCATTTGTTAAAGGCAATGGCGCAGTTATTTCACCTTACTTCATGAAAGAATTGTACGATTCTGCTTATGAAGATTATAAGGAATTTGATGTTGGTTCTATTTCGGTAAGTTCTATCGGTAAATATCTGTCTTCTGACTTCAATGTTGACAATCCTCTCACTAGAGAAGATTCCAAGGAACTTGTAATTCAGTTGCTTCAAAAGATCTCCGAAAACCACGAAAAGATTCTTGTTAGTGCAGGTAACGAATATACTCTTCGTTATGCAACCGATATCCTCGATGTTCCGATGGATGACTCTCGTCTTCTTTATTCCTATGCCACCATTCCTTTTATGAGTATGGTGCTTCACGGATATAAGGAATTTGCAGGAACTGCACTTAACCTTGCAGGTGACTATAATTATCACCTCTTGAAGACCATCGAATGCGGTGCTTCGCCTTACTTTGTAATTGCGGCAAATAACACTTCTGTACTCAAAGAGTATACGATTACAGAAATCGCACAATACTATTCGGTTCGTTACAGCATTTGGCTCGAAGATATCAAGACGGCTTATAACGAAATAAACAGTGCTCTTTCTGATGTACAGAAGTCTGTTATCAAAAAGCATGAAATTATCACCGATGATGGTAAAGTTGTAAAGGTTGTTTATGAAAACGGCATTACATTCTTTATGAACTACGGTGAAAAGCCCTTTGAAGTTGAAGGTACCGACATAACTGTTCCTGTAAACGGATATGTAAAACTTGCTTCAAACGGAGAAATTGTTAATGTTTGGGAGGGTGTACAATGAAAAAGGAACAAGCAATTCAATTAGATAACACTACTCCTGCTACTAAGATGGACAGAAAAGAGAAGAAACGTTCGCGTTCTCTCGACGTTCAAAAATCAAGAATGGGTTGGCTCTTTATAGCCCCCTTCTTGATCGGTTTCTTCCTTATCTATCTTCCTATGATTGTTGAATCGATGAGATTCTCATTCAGCGAGCTTCAGATTCAAGCCGAAGGTGGTTTTAGGTTGATACCCGTGGGATGGGCTAACTATTCACATGCACTATTTACCGATCCCGACTTCGTTACAACATTGAGCAGCAGCTTGTTGGATTTATTGTTTGATGTACCTGCAATCGTTATTTTCTCGCTCTTTATGGCTGTACTTCTCAACCAAAAGATGCGTGGTAGAGCGATTTTCAGAGCTATCTTCTTTATTCCTGTTATAGTTTCTACCGGTATTATCGAATCCATTGACCTCCAAAATACTTTGGCTCAAAACATGGAACAAATTTCCGGTAGTGAAAATGGCATGGAAGGTAGTAACGGTTCTGAAATTTTAAGTGTAATGGACGTTACCTCGTTATTCAGAGGTATGCAAATCGGTGCCGGTGTTGTTACATATGTTGTTACTTTGGTTAATGACGTTTACAATATTGTTAACAAATCCGGTGTACAGATGCTTATCTTCCTTGCGGGTTTGCAATCTATTTCTCCTGCTATTTATGAGTCCTGTTATATCGACGGTGCTTCTGCATGGGAAACCTTCTGGAAAATTACATTCCCGATGATCAGCCCGATGATTTTGGTAAATGCTGTTTATACTGTTATCGACTCGTTTACTTCTCAGTCGAACAGAATTATGACTTATATTGCCAATGTTTATAAAGGAACGGGCGGTATGGTACGTGCTACGGCAATGTCGTGGATGTACTTCTTGATAGTTGTTTTGGCACTCGCGCTTGTTGCAGGCGTTCTTAGTGCTTACGTCTTCTATCAAAGAAAAGATGTTTAAGGAAAGGAGTGGCAAAAATGGATACTTCCGCAATGACCAAAAAAGAGTTGAAAGAATATCAAAAGCAACTCAAGCGCGAAGAAGCGATAAAAAGAATAAAATCGCAGGAAAAAACTCCGTTTCTTTTGCGGCTCCGCTATAAGTATTTAACTTTCTATTTTGCAAAAAAGCTTGCTTGGGCAATTTTTAGATTTGTATTACTTGTTGGCATTTCCTATATTATTCTTTTTCCGTATATTTCGAAAATCGCAGGTTCATTTATGAGCCGCGATGACTTTACCAACGTTATGGTTAAGTTGATTGCGATGAACCCCACGCTTGATACTTACAAGGCAATTATCACCGATAATAAATATTTCGAGGCGTTGTTTAATACTACTATACTTTCTGTACTTTGTGGTATTTCTCAAACTTTGATTTGTTCAATTGTTGGTTACGGTTTTGCAAAGTTTAAATTCCGTTTTAAGAAGATATTGTTTGTCTTAGTTATCTTTACAATGATTGTACCTCATGAAACAATTCAGTTATCAATGTTCATGAAGTTTAGATCATTTGATATTTGGGGCATCGTGAATATTGTTGGTAATTTCTTCGGCAATATCGGCAGCATCTTCTCTCATCCCGACGGAATGGCAGCAGGATACGCTGCTCTCGAACAAGGATTTATTGATGCTGAACTTGATTACAACTTCTTGAGTGTTATCTTCTCGCATCCTACAAAATTCTACTCAATGGGTAATTTACTTAACTCCTATTGGCCTTTTGCAATTCTTTCGCTTACCGGTTTGGCATTTAAAAACGGTTTGTTCATATATATCATGCGTCAATATTTCAATGGCGTACCTGATGAATTGGAAGAAGCTGCATATGTTGACGGTGCAGGCGTAATTAAGACGTTTGTCAGAATCATTATTCCTATGGCTGTTCCGATGATGGTTACTGTATTTATGTTCTCGTTCTCGTGGCAGTGGTCTGATACATTCTATACCGGTCTGTTCTTCACCAGCACCAAATCGGCAATTTTGTTGCCTAACATTGTTAAAATTCCCGTTTCTCTTGATACTAATTATGTTGCACAAGCATCTTATGAAGCTGCTATTAGAAACACCTGTGGTATTCTTATTCTGCTTCCGCTTGTTATCATCTATATGTTCGCTCAAAGAACCCTTATTGAGGGTGTTGAACGTAGCGGTATCACCGGTTAATTTTATAAGATTAAAAGCCGTAGCATTTGCTACGGCTTTTAGTTTACTTTTGTTTACTTTTAAAAATCATCGCCCAGATTGTAGAAAAAAACAATGCTGCGCTAATACCTGCGGCGGTACCAATTAGTCCACCGGTGAGAACACCGATAAGTCCATCTCTGTCAATTGCTTTTTTGACGCCTTTCACCAAAGTGAAACCGAATCCTGTTAATGGCACTGTTGCACCAGCTGATGCAAATTCGACTATTGGCGCATAAACACCTATTGCGCCCAAAATCACGCCTGATACTACATATCCTGTTAAAATTCTGGCGTTAGATAATTTCGTTTTATCTAAAAGAATTTGTGCAGGTACGCAGAGTGCACCGCCAATTAAAAAAGCATATATATAATTCATTTAAACCTCCGTGGAAAGATGCACTAAATGTGCAACAGCGGGGATATGACGTTTTTGAAATACGCTGTTTGGGTTTAAAAGTGCGCCCGTGCCGATTGCAAGAAGGTTTTTAATCTCGCCGTCTTCAAGCATTTTCATAAAGTGACCTGCAACAACGCTGGCAATACAGCCACATCCCGAACCTCCACAGTGCATATCCTGTTTCTCTCTATCATAGATTAACAAGCCGCAGTCGGTAAAACGCGAACCT
>JAGBUH010000182.1 GCA_017630915.1 Clostridia bacterium | reverse complement strand
GCACCGATTTCACTACCGTTTACGAAGTTGACGACGGCGTTGAAAGAGTTGCCCAAACCGACAATATCAAACTGGAAACACCTGTTAACGCACGATATATCAAATACGTACAGTTAAAACAATGGTTGCACCCCGATTGGAACGTGTATTTTAGTGGCGGTATCAGAGAATTCCGTGCTTTCTCTTATGATGAGGCGGTGTACAGAAGTTTGATCGAAAAGGGAGTTGACTTTTTGTCAACTGCCGATAAGTCCGATCCCAAACGTAACCAAGTACGCGACGCAGTTAATAAACTCGAAGCGTATTTGGATCAAGAGGTTCTCTATCAAGGCAACCTTGATGAATTCTATAACACTCTTAAAGTTTTGGTGGATGAATCCGAAGTCAGTGAAGAAGAATCGTCAACAGACGAAGTTTCGGAAGATAATACGTCTAAAAAAGCTTCTAATACTTGGAAGATTCTCGGTTCTGTTTTAGGCGGTGCCGCACTTATCGGCTTGGTCGGATTTATAATTAAGAAAAAAGGTAAAAAGAAATGAGCGATAATATAAAAGCAACGGTTACCGAAGCGGTGACCGAATCCAATACGGCGCAATTTGTCGGAAGTGGCAGCTTGAAGGTATATGCAACTCCTGCCATGCTCGCATTGATGGAAAAAGCGGCGTGCGAAGCGCTTAAAGATGTTCTTGGCGAGGGCGAAACCACCGTCGGCACACTTTTAAACGTCAAGCACCTTGCCGCAACTCCTGTCGGTATGACGGTCACCGCAACCGCTGAATTGATCGAACGCGACGGCAGAAAATTACTTTTCAACGTTCAAGCAAGTGATGAAAGCGGTATTATCGGAGAGGGAAGTCATGAACGTTTTGTGGTTCTTGCTGACCGATTCACCGAAAAGACCTATTCAAAACTCAATAAATAAGAATAAAGGTGGTGCTCGTTTGAACACCACCTTGTTTTATATTGTAGTCGCCGCTTTAATAAACGCACTTCGTTCTTCATCAGTTAGAATGTTGCCTTCACCTGTTACGGGATTATAAAACGACGAATAAGCGAAAATGCAAACCCCGTCAGCACCGATGTCGTTAATCGCATTTAGAGAACGCGCAAGAATGTCTTTGTTGTCTCGCCATTCGTATTTTCCTTTTTCACCTGCATAAAGGTCAGCCACGCCTTCGCTTCCCAACGCGCATTTTGAAGCCGAAAGTCCTATGTATATTTTGATGTTTTCGTTTTCAACTGCATCGAACCAATCTGTTAGAACCTTCTGAAACGGACAGGTTGCGTTGTCAAAACCGAAATATAATTGCGGAATGACATAATCCAAATATCCGTCACTTTTCAGCCATTTGTATATATCAACGTACCAACCGTTCGATAAAGAATAGATGTTTCCTGCGGGAGAAACCCCGAAAACCTTGTTGTCAAATTCGTGAGTTGCAACATAAAGTGCCTTCACGGTTCGGTTTACATTATCTCTGCGGAAATCACCTTTGTCAGTGTAACCGCTTGAAATAAATTCCTTTTTGTCGTTTATTTCAAATTCGGTGGGATAGAAATAATCGTCGATATGTATTCCGTTAAAATCATATTTGGTAAGTATCTCTTTCGCACCGTTTACAATCAAATCCGTCGCTTCTTTATAAGAAGGGTCAAGATATAATAAACCGTCTTTGCCTTTGTCTATTCGCTTTCCGATGCCTTCCGAAAGCCATTTATAGAGAGTACCTTTCCCGTATTTTTTGAGTTCTTTTTCACTGCATAAACGGTAAGGATTTATCCAAGCATGAACAGAAATGTTTGCGTCTTTCGCGATTTCAAGATAGATTTTTATAGCATCGTATAAAATTTCGCCACCATATTCACCCGCAACGTATTTTGACATCGGGTAATATTCACTTTCGTACATACTGTCGCCGTTTGGGCGTAATTGCAGAAAAACAGTGTCAAACCCGTCACGTGTTAGGTTTTCAATCATGGTTTTCACTTTTTCGCGGTAATCACTTTCGCTTCGTTGACGGTTTCCGTCACGGTAAATCGGTTGCATATCAAATTGTGATACCCAAATCGCGTTCATTTCGTTTCCTCCGTTAATCTGCGGTTTGTAACTTTCGAAACCGTCAATTCGCAAGGCATGATACGTCTTTTCGTAATATGTGTCGATTTTCGTTTCTTCACGAACGGTACAAGAACATAATAAAACACAGCAAAGCAAAATAACAATCAACTTCATAAATTTTTTCCTCCTGTTCGATTCTATTATCAAATCTTCAATAAAATGACTGCTTGAAAAATATTTTATGATGTGGTATCATTTGTTAAAAGGAGGTGCGACGTTGGATAAAAATGCAAAATTTATCATAGAAATGCTTAATAACCACGGCTTCGAGGCTTATGCCGTCGGCGGTGCTGTCCGCGATATGATAATGGACAGAATGTCAGACGATTGGGATATAACGACGTCTGCGCTTCCGCACGAAACGAAAACGGTGTTTTCCGACTATCCCGTACTCGAAACGGGCGTCAAACACGGAACCGTCGGCGTGGTAATCGACCGCACCGTTTATGAGGTTACAACCTACCGCACCGAACAAGGTTATGCTGATTCACGCCATCCCGATTCGGTTACCTTTGTCCGCGACATAGAGTCTGACCTCGCTCGGCGCGACTTTACCGTTAATGCGATCGCCTATTCGGATGAAAACGGTTTTGTTGACTTGTACGGCGGAATGGAAGATATAAAATCAAAGCGAATCAAAACCGTAGGCAACCCGTTTGAACGCTTTTCGGAAGATGCTTTGCGCATTTTACGTGCACTTCGTTTCGCGTCTGTTTTGGGCTTTGAGATCGAAGAAAATACCGCAAATGCCGCGTTTCAACTCGCGCATACTTTGAAAAAAGTTTCACCCGAACGAATATATGTAGAACTCAAAAAACTTCTTCTCGGAATCAATGCTCAAAATGTAATTGATAAATATAAAGATGTTCTGAGCGCAGTCATCAAAATAAACGGAAACCCCGAACTTGTTTCTCAAATGCCCGATGAAATTGCTATGCGTTTAACCTGCCTTTGCGGAGAATATGTGACCGAAGCGTTGGGATTTTTAAAAGCTGATAATTATGTCAAACATATTTGTTCGCTGTTAATAAATTCCTCCCGGATTCCCGAAGACAGAACCGAAATAAAGAAATATATTTCGAAACTCGGCCGAGTTGATGCCTTGTCGGTCGTTACCTACCGCCGTTCGCGCTACGGCGAGGATAAAAACGGTGTCGCCGAACAAATTTTGATGTCTTATGAATGTTTGTTTGTCCAAGACCTCGAAATTAAAGGGAACGACTTATTGGAACTCGGCTTTAAAGGAAAATCCATTGGTTTATTGCTTGATAAACTGTTATTGAGCGTTATCGAGGGCAAGATAGAAAATAAAAAAGAAAGTTTACTTGCAGCGGTAAAAAATATTGACAATCGTCAATAAAAATGCTATAATTCAAATCGCGCCCGTGAAAAACGGGAGTTTGCTGGTGTGGCGCAGGGGTAGCGCAATTGATTCGTAATCAATAGGCCGAGGGTTCAAATCCCTCCACCAGCTCCAAAAAGAAACGACAATTTTCGATAGAAGATTGTCGTTTCTTTTTGGTTCTCTTCGCTTTTCTCTTTTCGTCCTTCTCTCTTCTCTCAAATTGTCGTTTCCGGATAAAAGATAAG
>JAGBUH010000021.1 GCA_017630915.1 Clostridia bacterium | reverse complement strand
TCTTCCTATGGGCGGCGGTAAGGGCGGCGCAGACTTCGACCCCAAGGGCAAGTCGGATAACGAAATTATGCGTTTCTGCCAAGCATTCATGACAGAACTTCAAAAATATCTCGGTCCCGATACCGACGTTCCCGCAGGTGACATCGGCGTTGGCGCAAGAGAAGTCGACTATATGTTCGGTCAATACAAGCGCATCCGCGACGAATTCACCGGCGTTCTCACCGGCAAGGGTCTTTCCTACGGCGGTTCGCTTGCAAGAACCCAAGCAACCGGTTACGGTCTTTGCTACTTCACCGACAATATGCTTAAAAACAAGGGCGACTCCTTTAACGGCAAGACCGTTGTTATCAGCGGTTCGGGTAACGTTGCTATCTACGCTTGTGAAAAGGCAACCCAACTCGGCGCAAAGGTTGTTGCAATGAGCGACTCCAACGGTTATATTTACGATGCAAACGGCATCAATCTCGATGTTGTTAAGCAAATTAAAGAAGTTGAACGCGGAAGAATTAAGGAATATGCAAACCGCGTTGAAGGCGCTGTTTATACC
The DNA here is from genome assembly GCA_017630915.1 of Clostridia bacterium. Taxonomy (GTDB): domain Bacteria; phylum Bacillota; class Clostridia; order Oscillospirales; family CAG-382; genus Coliplasma. Next base: position 3,148 of record JAGBUH010000021.1, on the reverse strand, counting down.
GAAGGCAAGGGCATCTGGACTATCAAGTGCGATATCGCTCTCCCCTGCGCTACCCAAAACGAACTCAACGGCGACGATGCGAAGGCACTCATCGCAAACGGTGTTAAATACGTTGCAGAAGGCGCAAATATGCCCTCCACTCCCGACGCTATCGAAGCATTCCTCAAAGCAGGTATCTACTTCGGTCCGGCAAAAGCGGCAAATGCAGGCGGCGTTGCTACCTCCGGTCTTGAAATGAGCCAAAACAGCATGCGTCTTTCTTGGACTTTCGAAGAAGTTGACGAAAAACTTTGCGGTATCATGAAGAGCATCTTCGAAAACGCTACTAAGGCGGCAAGAGAATACGCAAACAGCGAAGACAACCTCGTTGCAGGTGCAAATATCGCGGGCTTCCTTAAAGTTGCTGACGCGATGAAGGCACAAGGCGTACTCTAAGATAACCCCAAAAATTCGTTCCTCATTTTCGGGGACCCCAATTATTCACCCTAAAAATCTTCGATTTTCAGGGTGATGAGTGTCTTGTCCGAACTTGCGAACATCATAGGAGTTATTTTGGAGGCACATGTCCTCGAAAATAACAAGATTGATTAGAATAAAAAGAACAGCGTTGCGAGACTTCTGATAAGGAAGTCTCGCAGTTTTATTCGCCGAATTACATTCAGCGAGTGATATTGCTCCGCATTGCTTTGCAATAATATCACTCCGACGAAGTCGGAATAAAACTTGAATAATATAAATTGTTATGATAGAATGGATTTGGGCATAGCCCAATAAAGCGTTTGTACTTACAAATGCGATGCTGGTTCTTTTGAATCAGTTCGATAAATAAGAATTTGATGAGGTGATTAAATTGGAGAAAATTACATTCACATATCAACGATGGTTTTTAAGAATTGGGTGTGCAGGGATTGCCTTGCCCTTTGTTTTTATAATTCAACTCTTTGTCGCTAAGTTGATGGATATAGAATACGCAAATCTTTGGTATTGCTTGATTTGTGCTACCATTATGCTTATTTGGCTTTATATTTACTACAAATTCACTCAAAAGCATCCGTGGTTTGAGCGAACAGGTGCTTATTGGATAGAAGATGGGACAGTGTATATACAAAAACAAAACAAAATATATGAGCTTAAAAAAGTTAATTGGTTAAGAGGAACAACTGTTTCTGTTTACGGTATGGTAAAGGCAGGAATGCTCGTTATACAATTTGGTAAAAAGAAAATTATCCTTGTATCCTCACAAACTACATCCGTTGACTCTTTTGCGAATTGTAAACTATTACATATGTTTGAAACGATTTTGGAATACAATTCAGAGCTAATAAAAAACGATGAGTTTGATTTTTGGTATGAAAGCAAGGATTAAATAAATTCCAATTTATCGAACAGAATAAAACAACCCCGACAGATTTTAAAATCTGTCGGGGTTTTAACATCCTTATGAGAAGTATCTTTTTGCTGTTCTTTTTGTTTTAAATCGGTTTGCAAAAATTTCATTTTTGTTTGTCGCTTTACGCGGAATAATAATTTTGTACCACTATTATTAGAAAGGACAAAAAATGAAAAAATATATCGCATTTTTATTAAGTATTCTCCTCGCCTTTTCAATTTTTATTCTGTCGGCAAGTGCAGAAACCTATACCGTTGTTTCGGGCGACAGTCTTTGGAAGATAGCGAAAAAATACCAAGTCGGTTTGAGCGAACTGATTGAAGCAAACCCTCAAATATTAAACCCGAATTTGATATATCCAAAGCAAGTTATTAACATTCCCGAAAAAGATACAAGCGTATTGAATTATGAAAAAGAGGTCGTTCGCCTTGTAAACAAGGAACGTGCCTCACGCGGACTTTCTTTGCTTACTCTCGATTGGGAATTAAGCAGGGTTGCGAGATACAAATCGCAGGATATGCACGACAAGGGGTATTTTTCGCACACAAGTCCAACCTATGGCAGTCCGTTCGATATGTTGTCTGATTTCGGCATAAAATACCGAAGCGCAGGCGAAAATATCGCAAAAGGACAGCGTACTCCGCAAGAAGTCGTTAACGCATGGATGAACTCGTCGGGACACCGCGCAAATATTCTAAACGCTTCTTTCACCAAAATCGGCGTTGGTTACGTTGCCGACGGCAATTATTGGACACAAATGTTTATCGGATAAAAAACGTTGCCGTAGCATTAACTACGGCAACATCTTTATTGTCTTTTTCTTATTGAACGGTATACGTACCGAACGCGATACGTTTAACGAGCAAATAGTCGGTGGAATCAATCTTGGTGTCAACGTTTACGTCAGCGCGTAATTTTTCTTCTTCGGAAAGGGTATAGGTCTTGAAGCAAGCACGTTTTACCAACAAATAGTCAACCGAGTCAACCTTTTTGTCATCGTTGACGTCACCGAGCATGTATGTGGGTTGCTCGGGTTGTTCGGGTTGTTCGGGTTGTTCGGGTTCGTCTTCGGTCGCTTCAACGCCGTATGCTTCTACTTCGGAGATAAATGCCCAGTTAATATTTGCTGCGGCATCTTGGAAGATAACGCGGTATTCAACATATCTTGCAGCAACCGCTTCTTCAAGACTAACAACCGCAGAAACCGAAACCAAAGTTTCGTTATCGGTATAATCCGCTTTGCCTGCCAAGGACCAAGTTTCGTTATCGGAAGAAACGTAAACTTCAATGGATTTAGGAGCAGCAATACCGTCAGAGCACTTCTTAGAAGCAGCCTTAACAACAAACTTATCAAGATCATATTTTGCGCCGAGGTCTACGATGATATTAGCGTAGCCGTTTTCTTGACAGAACTGTGTGGCTCTGTTGAAACCTGCCCATGCGGCATCGTTATATTTAGCTTCGATTGCATCGTGGCCGTCGGTAAGAGTAACACCGTCTTCGTCGGGATAGGAAGTTACGCCGTTAGACGAATGCAACGGGGAGGTTGTATAGGTCTTATTAAGAGCTACGTTATTATTCGATTGATATTCGTATGCCGCTATTTCGCCGAGCCATACAAAGTTGCTCTTATAGTTTTCTTGGCTTGCGGTAACCTTGATAGCTGTTGCTTTAACGGGGGACAATTCCTGAACGATAACGTAAAACGCATATGTATCGTCTCCGCTACTGGTGTAATCGCCGAGTTCTTCGTAGTTA
>JAGBUH010000181.1 GCA_017630915.1 Clostridia bacterium | reverse complement strand
TGCGTGTTTTTCGATGTTTCCCAAAAGCGAAAGCCCTATATTTCTTCGGTTCTCTTCATACCGAGCAAGTCAAGGCAACGACCGAGAATGTTGCGTGTTGCCGAAGTGAGCGCAAGGCGGAACTGTTCGGTTTCGCCGCCCGAGCCGAGAATACGGCAGTTGTGGTAGAACTGGTTAAACAGCGTACAGACGTTAAGCGCATAACGCGAAATAATGCTCGGTTCGTACTCGTTCGCCGAACGGATAACTACGTCTTGATATTCGCAAAGCTTGCGGATAAGGTCGGTTTCCTCGGAAACGGGGGTGTGGTTCGAGTAATCGCCGCCAAATTCGCCTCTGCGGAGAACACTTGCCGCACGTGCGTAGGTGTATTGGATGTAAGGACCTGTGTTTCCGTCGAAGGAAAGTGTACCCTCCCAAGTGAAGTTGGTGTCCTTGATTCTGCCGTTTGCGAGTGCGCTGAATACGACCGCGCCGATACCGACTGCTTCGGAAATTTCGTCTTTATTTTCGTTTGCAATGTTCTTTTCTTCGATAATCGCTCTTGCCTTTGCAACCGCTTCGTCAAACACGTCGTTGAGAAGAATGATGTTACCTGTACGCGATGCAAGTTTCTCGCCGCCGAAACTCATCGTGCCGTAAGGGATGTGAACAAGGTCTTTCGCCCATTCTTTGCCCATAAGTTCGGTAACCTTGAACCATTGGGCGAAGTGGAGAGATTGTCCCGCGCTGGTGACATAAGCGCATTTATCGAATTTATAGGTATTGTATCTGTAATTAGCCGCCGCGATATCACGGGTGGGGTAGAGGGTACTACCGTCGCGCTTCAAAATCAAGTCAGGGGGCATGTTGTATTCCGAAAGGTCAACAATCGACGCGCCGTCGTCGATTTTAAGGAGTTCTTTTTCTCTCAACTCCTCAACAATCGCAGGCATTTTGTCGGTGTAAAGACTTTCGCCGTCCCAAACGTCGAAATCGATGCCCAAACGCTTGTAGGTTTGGGTGTATTCGCGGAGCGAAATGTCCTTAAAGAGCTGCCAAATTTCAAGATATTCTTTATTGCCGTTTTCGAGTTCACGGAAAGTGGCACGCGCTTGGTCGTTAAGAGAGGGGTCTTTTTCGGCTTCTTTTCCGAACATAACGTAGATACGTTCAAGTTCCTTAATACCCTCGCGTTCAAGCAGTTCGCGGCTCGACCATTTTTTGAAAGCGACAATCTGTTTGCCGTTTTGAGTACCCCAGTCGCCCAAATAGTTAAGCGCAAAAGTCTTGTAACCGCACGCCTTATAGATATTACGCACCGCGTTACCGATAACCGTCGTGCCCAAGTGACCGAGGTGGAAACGTTTTGCAATATTAGGCGACGAGAAGTCGAGAACGATTACTTTACCTTTGCCGAATTCAAGCAGTTCGGGATATTCGTCTTTTACAAGATTTTTAAGGTCTGTCAAAAATTTATTTTTGCCGAAGAAGAAGTTGAGATAACCGCCGACTGCTTCTGCCTTTTCGATGCCGTCAAAACCGTCAAACGCATTAGCCAAATCCGAAGCAATACCGTCGGGGCGGTTGCGGAGAATTTTTGAAAGTTTAAAGCAGGGAAGCGCAAGGTCGCCGAGTTTGCTGTCGGCAGGGGTTTCGAAAAGATTTTCGGCGGTATCGACAGTCAATTCCGCACCCTTCGCAATAACATATTCAACAACTTTTTCGCATATCTTGTTTTTGATGTTGCTCATATTTTAAAACTCTACCTTCCAAACGGAAACAATTCCGCATATCTTATCGAAATATCATAACACATAAAACCCCGAAAATCAATAGCAAAGCGCGGTTTTGCTTTCATTATATTATAAATATTATAATATTTTCGCGAAAAAGGAGGACATTATGCAGATACACATAGTCCAATCGGGCGAAACTCTCTATTCGATAGCCGAACTTTACGGTGTTGAGCCATCGGTGTTGGCGTTTAACAACGATGTTGCAAACCCGTACCGCCTTCCCGTCGGTCAGCCGATTGCGATTGTTGTCCCGACTGTTGTCCATGTCGTTCAATCGGGCGAAACACTTAATTCAATAGCGGCGCTTTACGGCGTTACGCTTAACGACCTTTACCGATTGAATCTTTTTTTGAACGGAAGTTCCGAAATTTCTATCGGACAGACGCTTTATATAGAAGTCGAGAGGGATTTTTTGGGAAGTTACGCGACGGGAGGGTATGCCTATCCGTTTGTAAGCCAAACGCTGCTTTGCCGTGCGCTTCCGTTTATGGGTGCGCTTATGCCGTTTACCTACGGCTTCCGCCCCGACGGCAGTTTGATATTTCCCGATGACGATTTGATGATAGCGACTGCGAAAGAATACGGCACCGAACCGATAATGCATCTTTCAACCCTGACCGAAGACGACGTTTTTTCGGTCGAACTTGCCGAAAGTTTGTTTGCATCAAGCGAAACACAAAGGGTTTTGCTCGATTCGGTGATTGCAAATATGCAAAACAAGGGCTACACCTCGCTCGATGTCGATTTTGAATTTTTAGGGAAGGAAAATGCCACGAAATATGCCGAATTTATCGCCTATTGCCGTGAACGGTTAAGACCTTACGGCTTCGGCGTTATGACGGCACTTGCACCGAAGACTTCCGACGACCAACAAGGCGCGCTTTACGAGGGACACGATTATGCGCTTTTGGGCGAGGCGGCTGACGCCGTTTTGCTGATGACTTACGAATGGGGGTACACCTACGGGCCTCCTATGGCGGTATCGCCGATAAAACCTGTTCGCGAAGTGGTCGATTACGCGCTGACGCGGATTCCTGCCGAAAAGATACTGCTCGGTATTTCGAATTACGGATATGACTTCACTCTGCCTTACGTTCAAGGAGTTTCGCGCGCAACCTCGGTTTCGACAAAACGCGCTTTTACCATCGCGTCGGAGCAGGGTGCGGAGATATTTTTCGACGAAACGGTACTTGCTCCCTATTTCGACTATACGGTTGACGGAGTTTCGCACAGAGTGTGGTTCGAAGACGTGCGCTCGATTTCTTCAAGACTTCGCCTTATGGTCGAAAAGGGGTTGCGCGGTGCGCTTTGGTGGAACCTAAACCGCGAAAACAACCAAAGCCTTGTCGCGATTAACAACTTGATAGATACAAAACGCCTTGACTTGTTTTCTTCATCGACACAAATATAAAAAACATACCGAATCCTCCACAAAAAATGAGTTGTCCACAGTAATCCACATAAATCCACAAAGTTTTTCGCCATTTTTGTTGCTTTTGTTCACAAAACACATCGGTTCTGCTTGGTAAAAACGCACAAAAATGTTTTTCCGGATAGTAAAAATTGTACAAATCGTTGACAAGCAAAGGTTTTGTGTGTTATCATAAGGTACAAATGTGATTAAATTGGAGGAAATCGCTATGTTTATGAAAAAACTCATTTCGATAGCGCTCTGTCTTGTTATGTTAATGGCAAGCGTTGTTGCGCTTATTCCCGAAATGGCTACCGAAGCGAACGCTGCTACATACAGAACAGCATGGAACGGCGCATCGTCTTCGTACAAATCCAGCAAATACTACGAACACTACACCAGAATTCCGCTTACCGGCGACGGCGTTACCGATACGTTGGCTCTCGCTCTTTCGCAGCTTGGTTACCACGAAGGCGCAAGCACCAGCGATATGGACGGTATTTCCAGCAGTAACGGTAACTATACCGAATTCAACTATAACATGGGTAGTGCTTACACCGGCGGCTACACTTATGAATGGTGTGCTACCTTCTGTTCTTGGGCACTTTACCAAGCACGTCAAACCGACCACGGTTCCGGCGGTACATATAAAACCCTCTGCCGTTACAACAAAGGCAACTCTGCTTATATCTGGCGTGAAATCGGTTGCGGCCACTGGGTAAACAACCTTAAATCCGCAGGTATCTGGAAGTATTCCCAAGCATACGGCGGTTCTTACAAGCCCCAACCCGGCGACCTTATCTTCTTCCGTAGCGCAGCTCACATCGGTATGGTCGTTTACTCCGACAGTTCTTACGTTTACACCGTTGAAGGTAACACCAGCGACGCAGCAGGTGTTGAACCCGCAGGCGGCGGCGTATTCTTCAAAAAGTACGCTCTTTCGTCTTCTTCTCTCGATGGTTACGGACATCTTCCTTACAAGGTTAATAGTTCCGTAAAGAAAATCGATTACAGCGGTGCTAACCCCACCACCGGTCTTTATATCTCTAACGCAGTTAAGTATGTTTACTCCTCTGCTACCAGTTCCACCGTTTCTTACAACATGCCCAGATTTACCATGTTTGAAGTTACCGAAATCGCGTCAAACGGTAGATTGAAGGCAACCTATAAGACCTCTTCGGGTACCACCGTTACCGGTTGGATACTTAACAACACCGACAGAGTTATTCAGCTCACTTCCAACGCAGAACCGGTTAACATGACTCTTAAATGCGTTGATGATAAGGGTACCACTATCAAAACCCAAACCATCACCGGCAACAAGGGCGCGACCGGTACCATCACTCCTCCCGCAATCGACGGTTACGTTTGCACTCAATCTTCTGTTTCCGTAACCTACGTAAGCGGCGGCACCGTAACTCTTACTTATAAGACTATTCTCGACTCTGCGATTGATAACGCAAGAGGCGTTCGTTACTGTGACTATACCCCCGGTTCGCTTGCATCTCTCCGTTCGGCATACAGCAACGCGGTTGCTATGCAAAGTAACGCGAGTGCGACCAGCGCACAAAAAATCGCTGCCGCTAACGCTTTGAACAGTGCGGTTGCTGATACCATCTATAAAGGCGAATCCGTAGTTTCCGTCGGCGCAACTTACACCACTACCGCTACCGAACGTACCGATAAGTGGAAGGATGACGGCAAACGTCTTACCGACGGTGTGAAGAACAAAATCGGTAACACCGAAGGTTATGCAGGTTGGGCAGTAGGCGCAGAAGGCGGCAACGTTGAAGTTATCGTTGACCTCGGAGCAACTGTTTCCTCCAATATTTACCGTATATATACCAGTGTTAACTCCGAATGGGGTATCAACACTCCCAATAAACTTACCGTTTCGGTTTCTACCGACAAGAAGACCTGGACCGAAGTTGGTTCCACAGACAGCGAAACCGCTACCGTTTCCGGCGAAAGTTGGCAAAGCTACTACATGACCATCAGAACCGATGTGGCTCAAACCGCTCGTTACGTAAAATTCGTTGTTAACGCTCCTGCTGCACACGCTTGGCTCGAAGAAGTTGAAGTTGCTTCCTCGCCTCTCGGCGCAATGGGCGAAATCTACATTGACGGTATCAACACCTATGTTCAAGCAGGTAGAGCCGTTATCTTCACTCCTGCTTTCGGCACTCTTGAAACCAAGACCGCAAACCACAGCTGGACCTTGAACGTTCTCGTTGAATGGGACAACACCGACAAGGTATATGTTGTTAAGAGCGTTTCCAACGGTACCGGCAGCAATACTCCTTCCGTTACTCTCAAAGAAGGACAACTTATGATTGCTTGTCACTCTTGGGAAAACAACGTAACCGACCCCATTTACAGAAGTGTTTATAACCGCGATCAGTTCACCGGAATTGAAGTTGGCGATAAGCTCTATATCTCCAATATCGACGTTGCGACAGGTAAAATCGGCGCGGCTGCAACAGTTTCGTGGGTTTCTCTCTCTGGTTATGAACCCGAAGACCCCTCCACCAACGTTCCTCAAAACATCGCGTTGAACAAGGGTTACACCACAAGCGGTATCTACGTTGCAAACGGTGAAGCTACTTATCCCGACGAAAACGGCAAAACCCTTACCGACGGTCTTAACGCTACTGCTGACAGCACCTATGCACACCCTGCATTCGTTGGCTTCAACAAGCACAGCGAAGAATATGACGCAAACGGTTATGCAACTATTACCGTTGACCTCGGCGCAGAATACGATTTGAACAAGTTTATTGCTCACTTCGCAAGTGCCAAGAACTCCGGTGCAGGTGTTACCGCTCCCGCAAAGGTTACTGTTTACGTTTCCGATGACAAGAGCAGCTGGACTTCCGTTGGTT
>JAGBUH010000180.1 GCA_017630915.1 Clostridia bacterium | reverse complement strand
TCGGCAAAGCAACTCCGTTTGAGGGTGAAAAGTTGTTTGGAACTTGCAAGTTGACGGTTGTCAACGGTGAAGTAACTTATATGTGTATGAATGACGAAGAATATGAACGGATAAATAGGAGGAACTAAAAAATGGCAAAACGTACAGATCTTAAAAAGATACTTATAATCGGTTCGGGCCCGATAGTTATCGGTCAAGCGGCTGAATTCGACTATGCAGGAACGCAAGCCTGCCTTGCTCTTAAAGAGGAAGGATATGAAGTTGTACTCTGCAACTCAAACCCTGCAACCATTATGACCGATACCACAATTGCTGACAAGGTTTATATGGAACCGTTGACTCTTGAATATATCGCAAAGATTTTGCGTTATGAACGTCCCGATGCCATTCTCCCCGGTATCGGCGGTCAAACGGGGCTTAACCTCGCTATGCAACTTGAAAAGAAGGGCGTTCTCCGCGAATGTAACGTCGAATTGCTCGGTACAAGCAGTGAAAGTATCGAAAGAGCAGAAGACAGAGAAATGTTTAAGGAACTTTGCCAATCGATAGGCGAACCTACAATTCCGTCTGAAATTACATACAGCATCGAAGAAGCAAAGAAAGCGGCTGCCGAAATCGGTTACCCCGTTGTTCTTCGTCCTGCATTCACCTTGGGTGGTACGGGCGGCGGCTTTGCATATAACGAAGAAGAACTTGTCGAAATAGGTCTTAATGCGTTCAAACTTTCGCCGGTTCATCAGGTTCTTATCGAAAAGAGTGTTAAGGGTTATAAGGAAATCGAGTTCGAAGTTATGCGCGACTCGAATGACCATGCTATAACCATCTGCGGTATGGAAAACGTTGACCCTATCGGCGTACATACGGGCGACTCGGTTGTTGTCGCGCCTATTATGACGCTTAACGACCACGATTTGAAAATGCTTAATGACAGCGCGATAAAGATTATCCGCGAACTTAAAATCGAAGGCGGCTATAACGTTCAGTTTGCATTAGACCCCAATTCGAGCCAATATTATCTCATCGAGGTTAACCCTCGCGTTTCGCGTTCTTCTGCGCTCGCATCGAAGGCAAGTGGCTATCCCATAGCACGTGTTACCGCGAAAATTGCCGTAGGTATGGCGCTTGAAGATATCGCTATCGCAAACACCAACGCGGCATTCGAACCGCAACTTGATTATATTATCGCTAAATTGCCTCGTTTCCCGTTCGATAAATTTGCGACTGCCGCAAATACTTTGGGCACTCAAATGAAGGCAACCGGCGAAATAATGAGTATCGGCTCGAATCTTGAAGAATGTCTGCTTAAAGCGGTTCGTTCGCTCGAAACGGGTGCCGACCATTACCAAATCGCTAAATTTGAAAATATGTCTACTTCGGATATGCTCGATTATATCCGCGAGTTTAGAGATGACAACATTTTCGCTATCTGCGAACTTTTGCGCAGAGGCACTACAATTGAAGAACTTTTTGAAATCACTAAAATCACACGCTATTTCTTGGAAGCGTTTGCAAATATCGTAAAGACCGAAGAAAAAATCAAGGCTAACGTCGGCAACTTGGAAGTTCTTAAAGAAGCTAAGAAATTGGGCTTCTGCGATAAGATTATCGCGAAACTTTGGAATATGACCGAACTTCAAGTTTACGGTATAAGAAAAGAAAATAAAATGTTCCCCGTTTACCGCATGGTTGATACCTGCCATACTGGTGCGTATATTCCGTATTTCTATTCGTCTTACAGCGGCGAAAATGCGTCTGTTGTAACCGATAAGCAAAAAATCGTCGTTCTCGGCGCAGGTCCTATCCGTATCGGTCAAGGCGTTGAATTTGACTATTCCACCGTTCACGCTGTTACTACAATCAAAAAATCGGGTTATGAAGCGATTATCGTAAATAATAACCCCGAAACCGTTTCCACTGACTATACAACTGCTGATAAACTCTATTTCGAACCGCTTACCCCCGAAGATGTTATGAACATCATCGAATTAGAAAAACCTATCGGCGTAATTGCATCTCTCGGCGGACAAACTGCAATCAACCTTGCCGAACCGCTTATGAAGCGCGGCGTTAAGATTATCGGTACCGATTGCGAAGCTATCGACAGAGCAGAAAACCGCGATTCGTTCGAAAGTTTGTTGAGCTCGCTCGGTATTCCGCAACCCAAGGGTAAAGCAGTTACCAATATCGAAGCAGGCGTTGCTGCGGCAAACGAAATCGGCTATCCCGTTTTGGTACGTCCGAGTTTCGTTCTCGGCGGCAGAGCAATGCAAATCGTTGCAAACGAAGCGCAACTTCGCCGTTATCTGCGTACTGCGGTTGAAATTGATGTTGATAAACCTGTTCTTGTTGATAAATATATCGAGGGCAAGGAAGTCGAAGTCGACGCAATCTGCGACGGCAGAGATGTGTTTGTCCCCGGCATTATGGAACTTGTCGAACGTACCGGTGTCCACAGCGGTGACTCGATAAGCGTATATCCTACTTTCAGTATTTCCGATAAGGTTAAGGGCACGATTCTCCAATACGCAAAGAAATTAGGTCTTGGCGTTGGAATTATCGGCTTGTTCAATATTCAGTTTATCGTTGATAAAGACGAAAACGTATTTATCATCGAAGTTAACCCCCGTTCTTCTCGTACCGTACCGTTCCTTTCCAAAGCAACGGGTTACAGCCTTGCCGATATCGCTACCGAAGTAATACTCGGCAAGAGTTTGAAAGAACAAGGTATATTCGATATCTATCCCGACGAAAAGAAACGTTGGTACGTTAAGGTTCCCGTGTTCTCGTTCAATAAGATTCGCGGTCTTGACGCATATCTTTCTCCCGAAATGAAGTCCACCGGCGAAGCAATCGGTTATGACGATAAATTAAACCGTGCGCTTTATAAGGCACTTCAAGCGTCGGGTATGCACCTTCAAAATTACGGTACCGTTTTCGCAACCGTTGCCGATAGGGATAAAGAAGAAGCACTTCCTCTTATCCGTCGTTTCTATAACCTCGGCTTTAATATCGAAGCAACCGAAGGTACTGCGAAATTCTTAAAGAGCAACGGTATCCGTACTCACATCTTGAAGAAGATTGGCGACGGCAGCGACGAAATTCCCGAATCTATCCGTCAGGGCCACATCGCGTATGTTATCAACACTCGCGACATCAACTCGCCTGACCAAGTGAGTGACGGTTATGAAATCCGCCGCTGCGCTACCGAAAATAACGTTACCATCTTCACCGCGCTCGATACCGTTCGTGTTCTTCTTGATGTACTTGAAGAAACCACGCTTACCATTTCCACAATAGATTCATAATAAAGATAAGGCGGTAAATATGAAGCAATCAATGTTTCAGATAACCGAAAATGTGAAATTGACCGAAAACGTTATGCGTATGCGCTTAAAAGGCGATACAAGCGCAATAACATCTTCGGGACAGTTCATAAACATAAAACTTGACAATCTGTTCCTTCGCCGTCCTATCTCGGTCTGCGACTGCGAGGGTGACGTTGTCACGATAATTTATAAAGTTGTCGGCAAGGGCACCGAAGCGCTTAGCAAAATGACCGAAGGCGAACTCGATGTTTTAACGGGTTTGGGCAACGGTTATAACTTAACACTTTCGGGTGATAAACCGTTGCTTATCGGCGGCGGTGTCGGCGTTCCCCCGATGTATATGCTTGCGAAACAACTTGTTGCAGAGGGTAAAAAAGTTTCGGTAATACTCGGCTTTAACACCAAAGACGAAGTTTTTTATGAAGACGAGTTCAAGAAATTAGGATGCGTTGTCGGCGTAACAACGGTTGACGGAAGTTA
>JAGBUH010000179.1 GCA_017630915.1 Clostridia bacterium | reverse complement strand
TTCTCGAAGATGAGTTTAAATCGTGCAGCGATAAATATATCATCATGACCGACGACGGTTCGGTCGGTGAAAAAGGTCTTGTTACCGACGCGTTGCGCAAATTGATTGAAAGCGGAGAAAAGTATGACGAAGTTATCGCTATCGGTCCGCTTATAATGATGAAGTTCGTTTGCAAACTCACAAAAGAGTTCGGCATTAAAACCACCGTCAGCATGAACCCGATTATGATTGACGGTACGGGTATGTGCGGCGGCTGCCGTCTTACCGTCGGCGGTAAGGTCAAGTTTGCCTGTGTTGACGGCCCCGATTTCGACGGACACGAAGTCGATTTCGACGAGGCTATGGACAGAGGTACGATGTACCGCGATTTCGAACGTCACAGTTACGAAGACACTTGTAATCTTTTAAATAAAACGGTGGAGTAAAAGGGGGAAAACACAATGGCTAATATGTCGCTTAAAAAGAATCCCATGCCTCATCAGGCACCCGAAGTACGCGCCCGTAATTTCGACGAGGTTGCGCTCGGTTATACTCCCGAACAGGCAATCGACGAAGCAAAACGTTGCTTGAATTGTAAAAACCGCCCCTGCGTTTCGGGTTGTCCGGTTAATATCGCTATCCCCGAATTTATCGCTCTCGTTGCAGAGGGTGATTTCGAGGGCGCTTATGAAGTTATAACCCGTCAAAGTTCGCTCCCTGCCGTTTGCGGCAGAGTTTGTCCGCAGGAAACACAATGCGAAAGCAAGTGTGTCCGCGGTATCAAGGGTGAACCCGTCGCAATCGGACGTCTTGAACGTTTTGTTGCCGACTATCATAACAAGAATTGCAACACCCTCCCCGAAGCAGTAAAGAGCAACGGTCACAAGGTTGCGGTTATCGGTTCGGGCCCTTCGGGCTTGGCTTGTGCAGGCGACCTTGCTAAGAAGGGTTATGCAGTTACGGTCTTCGAGGCGCTTCACGTTGCAGGCGGTGTGCTTGTTTACGGTATCCCCGAATTCCGTCTTCCTAAGGCAATCGTTGCTAAGGAAATTGAAACGCTCAAAGCGCTCGGCGTTGAAGTCAGAACCAACACCGTCGTCGGAAAGACTATTTCGATTGACGAATTGATGAAGGAAGAAGGCTTCGAAGCGGTGTTTATCGGTTCGGGCGCAGGTTTGCCCAGATTTATGGGTATCGAGGGCGAAAACCTCAAAGGCGTTTACTCTGCTAACGAATTTTTGACGAGAATCAACCTTATGAAAGCCTACCGCGAAGATTCCAAAACACCTATCTTCCGTGCGAAAAAGGTTGCGGTTTGCGGCGGCGGTAACGTCGCGATGGACGCGGCAAGAAGCGCACTTCGTTTGGGCGCTGACGAGGTTTATATCGTTTACCGCAGAGGCGAAAGCGAACTCCCTGCACGTGCCGAAGAAGTCGAACACGCAAAAGAAGAAGGCGTTATCTTTAAACTGCTCACTAACCCGACTCGCATCATAAAGGGCGAAAACGGATTTGTCGGCGGTATGGAATGTGTCGAAATGACACTCGGCGAACCCGATGCCTCCGGCAGAAGAAGACCCGTTGTTAAAGAGGGAAGCGAGTTTATTTTAGACGTCGATTGCGTTATTATGGCAATCGGCACCTCTCCCAACCCGCTTATCAAATCGACCACCGACGGTCTTGCGACCGAAAAATGGGGCGGTATTATTGCCGATGAAACAGGCCTTACCTCCCGCGAAAACGTCTATGCAGGCGGCGACGCGGTTACGGGTGCAGCAACCGTTATTCTCGCGATGGGCGCAGGCAAAACCGCAGCCGACGCGATTGATAAGAAGCTGAATAAACAATAAAAAACCAAATTTC
>JAGBUH010000178.1 GCA_017630915.1 Clostridia bacterium | reverse complement strand
TGTTCTTTAAAATCTGCGAAAAACTCTTTCTTTTGACATTTTGCGCAAAACCCTTTTTCCTTGTGCCCGATACATCTATAACACCAATATTCGCGCATATCTTCGTTAATTATTTTCGACATTTGTCCGAACCCTCGTCAAACGCTAAACAACCCCAAATAACGGCGCAAAATCCGAATAAGAATCCGATTCCGAATATTCCGAATAATTGCCCCAATGTTAAACCGATTATCATTGCTCAACCTCGCTTTCTAAATATTCAACAACTCCGCTAATACAACGGTCATCGCAATCGCCGTCAATATGTCTTTGACAAATTGCGCAAACTCCGCGAACGTCCCCGACATTATCAACTGAAACCGCATAAGCAAAATCAACCGCGCTTAATTCTTTTAATGCTTCAAATTTATTCATTTTTTGCCACCTGTCCCTTTGCTTCTTTCATACCTTGCGCAATTTGCGTCGCTTTTTGTTTCCATAAAATACGGGTTACGCGTTCAATAGCGCGTCGAAGATGTCTATTCATTTGCGGATATGCAACAACTTCTTTGTCTTCATTTTCTTGATTTGCTTTTATAAACTTATTAACCCAACGCCGAAGCATTTTTGATTCTGCTTGCGATAAATATTTCCATACTTCGGGTTGAATTAAGTCTTCAATATTAGCGTTTTGAATTACCTCTTGAAACTCTTCCGCCCGTTGTTTTCCTTGCTCATCTTTTTCGATATATGATATTTTTTCCATGCCTGTTTTTCCTTTATAAAACTATTTAACCCATTTGTTGAAGTGCGTTCCCAATCATTACAAGAATACATGCAAGAACTGTCACGACCCTGTTTTCGGAATAACCAATCAATAAAAGCCAACCTATAAACATTAAAATAAAACTTATAATTGCTCTTGGTGGGAACATTTTTCTTTTTCCTTTCTGCGATTCATTTCCGCGACAACATATTCAAATAATTCGTATAACGCGTCGTCGTCGCATTGCTGAATATAACTGCTAATCGTCTTATACATTGCCACCACCTATTTGTCCTCAAAACAATCGCTAATATCGAGCATAGTCCATGAAGACGTTTCTTTGTCATACAAAGTGCAACTATTCTTTTTGACATCGTCATAATATTTGCAATTCCCACACCTTTTACGTTCTTTTTTTCCCTTTTTATGTATCGGCGCGGGGATTACGTCTTCAATTTCGCTTATAGGCTCGCAAGCGGACTTAACGGGCGAATTATATTCGACATTGATTACGGGTTTTTGTGCTTCCTGTTCGCGCTTCAACTGTTCTTTTTCTTCTTTGTCTGAATCTTCAAGCGTAAATTTTATATCGTAATCAATCGACCCGTCGTTATTGATTGAATGCGTTGTTAATAAATCGGTCACGTTATACTCGATATGATTTTGTAAAACGTTTATAATTTCATTCAAAATATAAATATTATTCTTTTTCATTTTCTAACCTCTTCAATTTTTCTGTTATATCATCAACCCATGAATCTAAATCCATTACGGCGCTTTCAATATCGCGGACAACCCCGCGTAAATTATCAATAATGTAACGTTGATTTTTTGTTATTTCGCAATCTTCCAACGCGTGAATAAATAATTCGTCCATATAAACAAGCGCTTTTGTCCTTACGTCTTCGTTATTGTTCCATTCGTCAACGGTCTTTTGAACAAAATCCATTGTCAATTTTTCGTTCAACTCATATTTTTCATATCTGCAATAAGCGCCCGTTTCTTTGCTTATATGGATTATTAAAACTTTTTCCATGTTCTTTACCTCTACCAACTGATTTTCGTTCCGCCGATTTGATGTTCTACTTTGAACCCTTTGTCGGTCAATTCCTGTTCTACTTGCGCCGAAACTGCGGTCAAAGT
Organism: Clostridia bacterium; assembly: GCA_017630915.1. Taxonomy (GTDB): domain Bacteria; phylum Bacillota; class Clostridia; order Oscillospirales; family CAG-382; genus Coliplasma. The sequence goes on along the minus strand of JAGBUH010000178.1, from coordinate 8,316 downwards.
GATTATATAATCGCGTCCGCCCGCAACGGCTTTTTTGATATTCTTTTCAATGTTTGCAAGCGCGACTTTGATTTTGTTTTCGTCCGCTTGCGCTCTTGCGCTCTTTGCGTCTAACATGCAACCCCCTTTTTGATAATATGTTTGTAAACGTCGTCGAGAAGATTCTTTTCGACTAAATCTTTTACGGTGTCGATAGCCTTTAAGAAATAAGGAACTTCGATTTTGTCCGCGTCGTTTTGTTTGTATAATTCCGTAAAATACGCGGTCAAGAATTGTTCTTTTTCTTCTTGTGTTCTTTGTCTTTTAACTGTTTTTTTGTTTCTGAATAATTGAATTACGTTCATTGTTCTTTTTCCTCTCTTCTTTTATTTCAATGATTTCATTACTAACAAATTATTTTTTGCGAACATTTCGCAATTTTTGTCGTCGTCGTCAATTGCAAACATAACGTTATATTTTTGGCGCAATAGTTGAAGCCACGATTCTTTCATTTTTTCCGCTGAATCCGTATTTCGGGACGGGCGCATAATCAAAAGAAAATCGAATATTGATTCAGAAAAACGGGCAATCGCAAGTTCTATTTTTGCGCGCGTTTGTTTTTCGATTTCTATACTTCGCGCCGTTAAGAAAATAATTCTAAAACCTTGATTCGCGAACGCTTCTAATAACTCGACAATTCTTGAATCAACTTCGACGTCGTAATCGTTCGCATGCCTGTTGAAAAAGTCCCACATTTCGTCGCCTGTTAAGCCCGCTTTTTCAATTCTTTCGAAAATATGACTTGTATCTAATAAAACGCCGTCAATATCGCATATAATCGCTTTTTGTTTCATTCTTAAAAAATCCTCATTTGTGCTTGTATCGTTTCTAATCTTTCAACGCTTGATTTGTAGTAATCGGAATCTTTTTCAATGCAAATAAAATTTCGTCGCGTATTATAGCAAGCCACCGCCGTAGTTCCCGAACCCGAATAACAATCAAGAATTAAATCGTTCTCTTTTGTTCGAAGATTCAAAATCCATTCGAAAAGCGCGACGGGTTTTTGTGTCGGGTGGATTTTTCCGTCCCTTAATGCTTGCGCGCGGGTATAATCGAAAATCCTTAACGCTTTGTCGTAAGATGTCCACGCGAGTTCGCCGTCTGCGAGCGAAAAATCTCTTTGCCCTTTGTTCCAAACGAGCCACCCTTGACTTGCGGGCAATAAATCGGCGAAATAGTTTCCGCCCCATATAATCTGATTTTTTGAAACGCGAATCATCTCTTCAAAATCTTTTTTTGACGGGCGTTCTTTGTCCCATTCTTTCAAATCCCACGATTTATAACCGTGTTTTTGATATGGGTCTTTTTTAACCAACTGTCGCACGATGTCTATTGCGTAAGGCGGGTCGGTTAATAGCAAATCAACCGATTTGTCGGGCAACTCTTTTATAATGTCGCGAAAATCTGCGTTAATTATTCTATTTTTTAACGCTTCTATTGCCATGCCTGTTTTTCCTTTACGATTCTATATTCAAGGCAACGAACAGGCGCGTTCTTTTTAACTCTTTGTATAAATTCGTAGCCGTCAAGCCCTTTTTCTCTTGCCGTTCTAAATGCGCGGTCGGCTGAACTTGATTTAAGTTTTTGTTGCATTCCGAAATTTGTGTACCAACCTTTTTTTAATAACTCGACAACGAGTTCTTCTTGTGTTTTTTTCTTTTTATTTAACATTTTTTGTAGCCCCCTATTTTTGTTATTTCTTTTCGGTAAATATGCCATAATAGGCAAAGGGTTATTTTCATATCTGCGGAATTGTCAATTCGAACTTTTGCGAAAACATTTTTGACGTGGGTATAAACTGTCGATTCTGACAAAACGAGAATTTCGGAAATATCTTTAATCGAAAATCCTGTCGCGTATAAACTCAAAATTTGAACTTCGCGTTTACTTAAGTTTTTTGTCAAAACTTCGTTTATTTTCTTTTTTTCAAAATGTTTTTGAATATCCATAAAGCCCTCTATTTTTTGTCAACGACTTTGATTTCGTTTACAAGAACAAGTGTCTTGCTTCTTTTTGTGCCGTCTTGCGCCGTCCAACTTTCAACCGACAATCGTCCATCGACCATGACTAAACTTCCTTTTTTTGCATAGTCGCCGATAAACTCCGCCTTTTGTCCCCACGCTCGACAATCTATCCAAATTGTTTTTGACCCTTTTTCCTTGCCTTGCCATTCGTCGATTGCTACCGAAAAATTGACAACGACCGAACCCGAATCAAAGTATTTCATTTCGGGGTCGCTTCCTATATGCCCCGTAATTGTAACGTTGTTAATGTCGCTCATTTCTTCCCCCTTTGTATTCCATTAAAAATATTGATTTTTGAAAATCTGACATATTCTTCAAAAGACAAGTTTTAAGCGCCTTAAACTCTTCAAAACTTGCGCAATCCTCGTCAAAAAATCTTTTAATAAGTAATTGCGAAGTCATAAGCGCATAAAAGCCGATAAATACGTCCGTTTTTCCTTTGAAAGCAAATTGCAAAACTTTTGACATTTTGCGAATAATGCTTTTAACTCTCATTTCTTCTAAATCGTTTAATTTTTGCATTCTGCCCCCTTTTTTATTCCGCTATTCTTCTATAACTTGATTTTTTAAAATCTACGCGTTTTGTCATTTGAAAGAACCTATCAAACATCGCGTCAAAATCGGGAATTTGTTTAATCTTTTCAACCATTTCGGGATTTGACGTTATAATTACATTGTTTTTGTTTGAATATAGGTAATTAACAAAATCGGCGACGTCTGTTAAAGTTCGGTCTTTGTATGCTTCGCGCCCGAAATCGTCAAATATTAACAAGTCGTATTTTCCGAAGTCTTTTACTTGTTCCATAAAATCAAGCGGATTTTTTGTTCCGTAAGTGCTTTGTAAAATTCTTATTGCTTGCGAAAAAACTACAAATTTAACCCTATAACCTTTTTTGATTAACTCTTTACCAATACAAACGGCAAGCGTCGTTTTTGCATTTCCAACGCTACCGACAAAATATAAACCCTGTCGCGTTCTTGGCTTAAAACTTTCAACATATTGTCGGGCAATTTCGACATTCTCACATGTTCGAGTTTTTAATCTTTTTCCGTTTGTATCGAACGGGAAATTTGCGTCTTTTAAACTTTTTTTGTATCTCTTGAATGATTCCGAATATGCTTTCTTTTCCTGTTCGAGTTTTTCTTCGCAATCACAAGGCGCAATAAAAAACGTTCTATTCAAAAACTTGTTTTCAACCTTTTTTTCAATATAAGGTTTCCCGCATATAGCGCATTTGCGCAACTCTGATTTTTTTTCTTCTCTTATCATTAGAAACCCCCGTAATTTTTGTCGTTCATTTGCTGATTTTTAATTTGCGCGTTTTTGAACGCTTTTCTTTGTTCGGCTGACAAATCATAAATTGATTGCCAACCGCGCGCGATTGAATTATCCACAAGGGCGCGCCCTAATTCTGCGTTATTTTCTGAAAGACGAATAAAATCTTTGAAAGCATTTTCAACACCGCTTTCGGTTTTAAACTGCTTCTTAATCGCCGTTTTATATTCTAAAAATTCAATGAATAAATCTTTTAAATGAGAATTATTTTTTTGATACTCTGAATCGTCCGTAAAAAGTTTTTGAAAAAAACTTTTTGCTACAAAGTTATTCTTTTTATTCTTATCATTCTTTATATTCTTTTCATTCTTGTTTGTTGCCCCTTGTTTGTCCTCTGATTGCCCGACCTTTGTCCCTTGATTGTCTTTTGTATGCCCTTTTTCTTGATAAAAGTCGTAGTTATTTATTGTTATTATTGAGTTTCGGTTGTTCCCTTTGTGTGCCACTTCGCCTGTTGTTTTTAATTTATTTATACAAGTTCTTACTTGCTTAATTGTTAAATTCAATTCACAAGCTAAATGCGACAAACTCGTTACAAAAGAACCTCGTTCAATAATTTGTCCACGCCATTTTGTCGATTCGTGATTTGCTTTTAATAAACAATGCAAAAATAGCGCTTTTGTGTTTGAATCGTCGTACCATTCCCAACGAATAAAAGAACGATATAATTTTATAAAACCTTGCGATTTATTTTCTTCTATTTGAAACCCGTTTGACATTCTCTTAAACTGCCTTTTGTTCTACTTTTAATAATTCCGTTTGCTTCCACTCAAGTAATTTGCAAATATATTTTGCTCTCATATAATCGCGCTCTTTTTCCGAACATTGCTCAAGCGGAAATTTAATTATCAGCCCGATTTCTTTTTTGCTCATGCCTGTAAGTCCTCAATGTCGTTATGCTCGAAAAAATATTCAAAAATACGGCGTCCGATGTCTGATTTGCCCGTATTCAACTTTTTAGCGCCCTCTTCAATGTTTTTCATTGTCGAAATTTTAATACTGGTCGAATAGCCAGTTTTAATGTTTTCAAAATCTTTTTCCATGTTTTCCTCTTTCTTTCGTAAAAATTCGCACCACAAAATACGCGTACAAAGATGTTGCGTTTTTGCTTTTTGTGTTATTATTTAATTAGTTATTGTTTAATTAAATAACTAAACGATTTATCTATTGACATAAATTTAACATACATGTTGATAATATGTCAATAGGTTAATAAATAAATTATTGACTAATAATTTACAACTATTAACCATAAGGGGGCAAAATGCCGACTATCAATGAATTTTACGAGAATTTACAGAAACAAAGCGACGCAACGATTACTCAATCAGAATTAGCGAAAGCGTTAGGCACAACCCGCTCAAATATTAGCTTGCGACTAAAAAACAAAAGCGACTTAAAATTTGACGAGGTTTCGAAACTTGAAAAACATTTTGCAAAAGTTTTAACAGATTCAGCATGCCAAACTGCAAGGCTAATCGATGTAATTGAACAAAATCGAAACATTGCCGATTTAGCAACAATCGAATATTATCCCGACGTTTATCTTTCAGCGGGTTTCGGCGTTGAAGTTCTCGACGAAAGTTACGAGCATGTAATCATTGACGAGCGTTTCTTAACTTCCGAACGGGGCATGCGCGTAAATCCGAAAAATTGTAAAATGGTTAGAATTTCGGGAAATTCCATGTTCCCCGAATATCATCATGGCGACCGCGTAATTATTGACGAATCCGACACGAATTTAACCGACGGGCAAATATACGCTTTTAGATATGACGGGCAATGTTACGTTAAGGAAATAAACCGCGCGGGCAATAAGATTAAATGTATTTCAGTTAATAAAGAATATGAACCTTTTTTCATAGAACGCGACGTTGATTTTAAAGTATTCGGGCGCATTATTCCCCGAATCAGATTATAAAGGGGCGAAATTATGTTAAAAAAAATCTTTGCAAATTTATTCGACCGCAAAAACGGCAAATTGAACTTTAAACTTGATTTCGTGCAAGGTCATATTAACCATAACGAAATTAAAAACATTAAAGCGGGTCAATGCTTGCTTAACTTTGAAAATCAAGCATTCGAAATTAAACAAGGCGACGAAATTATTTCGGAAAAAATGTCCGATGTTTACAACGTAAGAACATGGGAATACAAAGGAAATTTTTATTTTGCTATTAGTATGAAAACATATTCAGAATATATGTTTTCGTTCGGCGATGTTAGTTTTTGGCTTAAAGCCCTTGAAAACTATGTAAAAGCGTTTAACATTCCTTTTGAATATTCCGACGAATCACAAGACAATGAAGACAATTAAAACAATCATCAAAAAAGCCGTTTTTTATGGACGCGTTTCATCTGATAGACAAGAACGCGAGGGATTCTCTATTCCCGCGCAAACTAAACTTGCGCAACAATACGCAAAAGAAAATAATATAAACATTGTCGCTGAATTTATCGAAGCCGAAACCGCAAAAAAAGCGGGGCGCGCTGAATTTAACAAAATGATTGCTTATTTAAAGAAACATAAAAACGTCAATATAATTCTTGTCGAAAAAACTGACCGCCTTTATAGGAATTTGAAAGACTACGTTATTATTGACGAGTTAGGCGAAGTGGAAATTCATTTTTTCAAAGAGGGGAACATTCTTTCTTCTAACTCAAAAAGTCAAGATAAATTCATGCATGGGATTCGCGTTCTTATGGCGAAAAACTATATTGATAATTTATCCGAAGAAATTAGAAAAGGTTTAAAAGAAAAAGCCGAACAAGGTTTTTACCCGTCTAAAGCCCCTGTCGGATATAAAAACAAAGTTCTTGAAAGCGGACGACGAATTATTGTAACTGACCCCGCGACCGCGCCTTTTGTAAAACAAGCCTTTGAATTATACGGGACGGGGCGTTATACATATACTTCAACCGCAAAAAAACTTTCGGAAGACGGGTTTCGAATTAACGGGCATAAATGCACCGCGAAAAACATTGAACGAATTTTAAACAATCCGTTTTATTTCGGGGTTTTTGAATATCGCGGGAAATTTTATTCGGACGCCCGCCACGAACCTTTAATCACAAAAGAACAATTCTTAATCGTTCAACGCTTGCTTTCTGCTAAATATCCAACAAAACCGCAAAAAAGAGAATTTGCTTACAATGGCTTGATTCGATGTTCGAATTGCGGTTGCCAACTTGTCGGGGAATTAAAAAAAGGTAAATACATTTATTATCATTGCACAAACTCAAAAAAACTTGACGTTTCAAAACCCTCAATGCGTCAAGAACGCATTGAAGAATTATTCGCCGATTTTTTAAAAAAACTTTCAATGCCTGTCGAAGAATTTGAAAGACTGAAAGAAACTGTAAAAGAGTTTATAAATCAAGGTTGCGAATATATTGAACAAAAAAACACCGAAAACAAACGAAGAATCGACGTCTTAAATAGACGTTTAAATAAATTGTATGACGATAAAATTGACGGCATTATAACCGACGATTTTTATTACGAGAAACGCGACGAATGGCAAAAGGAACTTGACGAACTTTGTTTTGCATTTGAGCAAACGGCGACATCAAGTCGAACTTTAATTGATAGCGCGGAAATTATAATCGAACTGTCAAAAGACGCGCATTCATTGTTTTTGCGTCAATCGCCTAAAGAAAAAGCGGAATTGATGAAATTATTAACAATCGAACTTTTGTTCGACGGTCAAAACCTAATAATAACACCGCATTCCGCTTTTGCTAATCTTATAAAATTATTAAATTGTCATAAACTGGAGTTAACGTCGTTAAGTTCGAACTTATTGCTTCAAAATTTTGTCGATTCCTTATCCGATGTTATATTTCTTTCACAAATTAAAAAATATAAAAATTGCGCATAAAAAAAGCCCGCTTTTTTCTGCGGGCTTTATAGAAGTTTAAGAACAAAGAATCAATTTTTGAAAACAAAGTCATATAAAGCATAAGTTCGATTTAACCAACCATGCAAAAATTTTCTTTGACTTTCAACTCTTGCAAACTCGTTATATTTTCTGATTCGCGCTAAAAAATACGCGTCGAGGTCATTCCATTGACAAGCGTAAAGAAATTCGCGCACACGAGAAACGCCCATATTGACCGCCGTATCAAAGCAAACTATCGCGAATCTATTGTCGGACATTTTATCGCAACCAGCTTGAAGCCAATATCTTGAATAATAAATGTCTTTTAGTTCCGCGTCATTTATATAACGAACGTCTTTTGTCGCGCGTCCTTTACTTCTCAAATATTGATTATATGTATTTTGCGTAACGCCTTTATTCGTTGCCCCGCCTTTGTCGTCGGGGTCGTTTACGAATCCGCCCTCGCGTTCAAGAACAAATTTCAACGCTTTTTCAAAGATTTCATCAGTCGCCATGCCTGTTATTCCTTTTATTTTGCGAATTTATCAAGTTTATTCAATATAATTTGATATTTTGAGTCGATATTGTGTAACAATTCGCGGTCGCCGTCGTCCGCATATTTTTTTAACTCGATTTTCATTTGTAACATTTCATTTTTAAGATTCGACAAATCAAGTTTTGTCGCGAAATAATTTGATTGAACAATCATCACGAAAATATATACCGCAATTACAATAGTTTCTTTTGTTAAAAATTTGTCTTTATCCATGTTATTTGCCCGCCTTTGCTCTTTTCCATTCGCGAGCGTTGATTGTCGCTTGAAAAAATTGAACTGCCCCCGACATTATATTCGATTTAATTGTCTTTGTTCCGTCGTCTTTCAATGCTTGACGGAATATCAAAGACGTTAATCGACGATATTCTTTTATTGAGATTTCGTTGTTTAAAACCTCGTCCAATATTTCGAACTTATATTCGAGTAAATAATCATGAATCATTGACGGAACTTTGTATTTCGGGTCATCTTTTGAACCTA
>JAGBUH010000177.1 GCA_017630915.1 Clostridia bacterium | reverse complement strand
GAAGCTTTGACATTTCCTTTTTGACTGTCGGCGTCGGTTCGGGCGTCGGCGTGTCCGGGTTAAGTTCTTTTATAAATTCGTACCATTCGCGCGCTTGCGTTGACCGGTTCGGTTGGTCAAGACTTGCCGGTCGTTCATAGTTATATAAGAAGGCTTGTGCGAGTGTTTCCGGTGTTTCCGCGGACGTTGAAAATTCCTTGAATGTCATAGGGTACGCGTCCGTTGCGATCCATTGTAAACCGTTTTCAAGCTCATAACGAATACGGACGATTTGCCCGAAAATATCGCCGTAGTCGCTTCCGTAGCCGTTTGCATCTGCCCACGTTTTATATTTTGTATTCGGTGTCCATTGCACAAGTCCGAAGCCGTTTGTCGTGGACGTGCTGTCCAAATTTTCATAGATACCCGGATTTATACCGGATTCGCTTTGCATATTTCCAAGCATTGCCGCGATCGCGTTTATGCTCCAACCATTGGCAAGGAACACGGAAGCGATAACTTCCGCGTTCCCTTCCATTTCGGCTTGTGTTAGGTATCTATTAGCTGACGTTACGGTCATTCTTTGTCTTTGGCGTGATACGTGCGAAGTTCGACCAAGACTTCTTTGATCTCACCAAGTACGCTTGTAATAGAAGCGTTCCACTTTGAATCTTTGTAAATGAAATAGCCAAGAAGAACAACGCCTATTCCGTTATTCATAATTAACTGTACAATTTCCTGCATAGTATATACCTCCTTAATATCCAAATTCCGCGCGCACCGGATCGGCGGCTATATAGTCATTGATAGCCATACGAATACGGTTAGCAATAAACATATTACCGGCTTTTCCGAAATGCGGATTGCTGATATTGCCGTGTAATTCGGGGTGATTTGCGCTGCCTAAGTCGCTCATATCAATAACCGGTAAAGTGTATTTTTCCGCGATCTGCTCAATAATGGCATTATTTTCGTCAACTTTTGACTTTGACGCGAAAACATTACATAAAAAGATTTTGCAATCGGGGTTGTCCGAAAGAATCTTTTTAATAATGGCGATTAGATAAAGCGATTGATCAGCAACGGACGCGGATACGGTTGTATCGGGTACAAACGCGTTGATCTCCTCGTCCGTGGGCATAGTATTACACCCGTAATTTGTACCGAGCCATATAACCACGCCGTCGTACTGTGTAAAGTCGTAGAAATTAATATAATCTCTATACCAATCGCTTGCGCTCCAACCGCTTCGCCCGGCGTTTTTCACATTATTATTGAGCATTCGCCCGAGATAATAAGGATAGTTCTGTTTGATCGCGGCACCCGTCAAGCCGTTCACATAGCACGCGCCGGCGGTTAAAGAATCACCGATACAAAGAATGTTATCAAACGCCATAGAATAGAACGGGGGTGTCTTATTGGCGGTAACTTCATTTGAAATTGTTCCCACTTCATCAGACAGTGCGTTCATCTTATTTGTTAGCGTGTCGATACGGTGGTTGATATTTTCGGCATTCAATTCTTCAAAAATATAAATGGGTTCGTCGTAACTTCCCAACAGTAACGAAGCACCATTTTCGGGAATTGTGATATTAACAGTTTCACTTTTTGCCGGAGTTTGGTTAGCGGTTGGATATACTGATAATACATTACCGTTTATGTCATGGATCGCATAAAGTCTTGAGCCGTCAATCGACGCCGCTTTCAGTACAAACGATTGATAAGGTTGCACGTCAATACGCGCGGTGCAAAATTCTTCGAAGTCAATCTCATACGTACCGCCGTTGGCGTTCAAATAAGATTTTGTTTTTATATCCAATGCGATATATACGGGCGGTTCCTGCTCCGCAGTAAAGAGTGACAGAAGATTATCAACAAAAAACAGGTAAGAAAATGATCTATCTACGGATGCATTATAGAATGAATACCGGATATAAGCCGCGCCGTCGGGAACGTCAACGATAAATTCGGAGTAAATAGAAGCTGACCCATTTTCATTGTTAATACCGCTTATATATTCTTTGTTGAAATTATAAAAACAAATACCGCTTGAGTCATTCGACATGCAAGTTCGGACGCCTATTCGTTTGAGATTAGCAGGGATTGCCACAAATTCGGAAGCGTCATAAACACCAATATCCAATTCTCGTCCGTCATTATAGTTGATATACTTATTGGCTATCCATTTCGGTTTAATAGTTAGAACGTTGTTAATATCCGTGATCTGATCGCGGATAGCTGTACCGGCGTTTGAATGCGATACACCATTCCAACCAAGACGCGCGTCAATCAGTTCAGCGTCAAGGGTTGTTGATCCTTCACGCACACTTGACAAAAGATTATCGACGCGCTCGTTAAGGTTGCCAAGATAAAGACTGATCGCTTTATCAAATTCACCGGCGGCGATCAGACGCGCGCACTCTTTCTTGACGTCTTCGGGAACGGTTTCAGTACGAATTTTTTCAATCGCGGCGTCCTGTGTGGCGGTACGATCGGCGATCTCTTTGTCCT
>JAGBUH010000176.1 GCA_017630915.1 Clostridia bacterium | reverse complement strand
TCGGGTACTACGGGTTATCCCAAACTTGCAATGCACAGTTTCACCTACCCTCTCGGACATATCGTTACCGCAAGACATTGGCATCACGTTGACCCCGAGGGATTGCACTTTACAATCTCCGACACGGGTTGGGGCAAGGCGCTGTGGGGCAAACTTTACGGTCAATGGTTCTGTGAATCCGCTGTATTTGTTTATGATTTTGACAAGTTCGATGCATCGAAACTTCTTCCGATGTTTGCGAAATATAATATCACCACATTCTGCGCGCCTCCTACCATGTACCGCTTCTTTATCCGCGAGGATTTGTCTAAATACGACTTGTCTTCGCTTAAACACGCGACTATCGCAGGCGAAGCATTGAACCCCGAGGTGTTTAAACTTTTCTATAACGCAACAGGTCTTAAACTTATGGAAGCGTTCGGTCAAACCGAAACCACGCTTACCGTCGGCAACTTGGTCGGTTGCGAACCGAAACCCGGTTCGATGGGTAAACCCAGCCCTGCTTACGACGTTGACATCGTGCGCGAAGACGGAACACCTGCTTCTGTCGGTGAAGAGGGCGAAATTATTATCCGTCTTAACAAGGGAAAACCTTTTGGTTTGTTCCTCGGTTATTACAAAAACGAAGAAGCAACCAACTCGGTACTTTGCGACGGCGTTTACCATACCGGCGACACCGCTTGGCGCGATGAAGACGGCAATTTCTGGTACGTCGGCAGAGTTGACGACGTGATTAAGTCGAGTGGTTACCGTATAGGTCCGTTCGAAATCGAAAGCGTTATTATGGAACTTCCCTACGTGCTCGAATGTGCTATTACGGGCGTTCCCGATGAAACTCGCGGACAAATCGTCAAGGCGACCATCGTTCTCACCAAGGACAAACAGCCGAGTGACGAACTTGTTAAAGAAATTCAAAACTACGTCAAAACCCATACTGCACCCTACAAATATCCCCGTAAGGTCGAATTTGTAGATAATCTTCCCAAGACGATTTCGGGTAAAATCCGCAGAAAAGTTTTGCGTGAAAAAGACAGCAATAATTAACAAAAAAATCATTGACTTTGTTTAATTATGTGTTAAGATATAAATAGGTATAATGCGCAGGACGGTTACCTGCGCATTAGTCTTCATTTTTTATAAAAATTAGGTTGGTTATGACAAAAATTCCGCTTCTCGTGGTGGTAGGTCCTACCGCTTCGGGAAAAAGCGCATACGCAATAAAAAAAGCCATCGAATCGGGTGGCGAAATAATCAGCGGCGATTCGATGCAGGTCTATCGCGGTATGGATATCGGCACGGCAAAACCGAGTGTCGACGAGATGTGCGGTATTAAGCATCATTTGATTGATGTTGCCGATATCAGCGAACCGTTTTCAGCGGCGAAGTTTGTCGAATTGGCGAGTGTTGCAATCGATGACATCGTTTCTCGCGGAAAATTGCCGATTATTGCAGGCGGAACGGGATTATATATCGATACGTTGGTGTCGGGCACTCAACTGTCCGCGACCGAAGACAACCCCGAACTTCGAGAAAAGTTGTTTAAAGAGGCGGAAGTTTACGGGGTTGATGCGCTTCACGAAAAGCTGTCGAAAGTAGACCCCGAAGCCGCAAAAGCGATTCACCCTAACAACGTCAAACGCGTTGTCCGAGCGCTTGAAATTTATTACATAACCGGCATGACGAAAACCGAGCAGGACATCAAGAGCCGAGAAAGCGAAAGTATTTATCAACCGCACACGGTTTATATTATGCCGTCGGAGCGCGAAACCATTTACGAGCGTATCGACAAACGGGTTGACGTTATGTTTGAAAACGGTTTGGTGCAGGAAGTCACGTCGCTTTATGAAAAAGGACTTCGCGATACGCCGACCGCGTCACAAGCGATTGGTTACAAGGAATTTTATCCTTATTTTGACGGAACGTGCGACATAAATGCCGTGAAAGAGGCGATTTGTCTTGACACACGCCATTATGCAAAACGTCAGCTTACTTGGTTTAACCGAAAGAAAGCCGACGAGATAATTTACATTTAAAATCACATATTTAAATATAAGCGAAAGGAGGAAAATCATGAGCGATAATAACAAAAATCTACCGACTAATCAAAAAACTTCTGCTGTTGCCACAAGGCGCATACAAACAAAAAAATCGAAGCGCGAAATGTATATCCGTTTGGCAAAACGTTTCTTTACCCAATTTGGAACAGCAATCCTTGCGGTTGCAATAGTGGCTTATGTTTTTCTCCAACTTATGCTTAACGTAAGCGTAAATCTCGACCGCGAAATCGCAACTTATGCAAGTATAACCGACCGCGCCGAATTGGAAGCGTTTGTCTTCCGCGATGAATTTTTAATCGAGTCGAGTTTGTCGGGCACAAATTGCTGTCTTGCCGAGGACGGCGAAAAGGTTAGATACGGTGAAAACATCGTTGTCACCTATTCCGACCCGAAAGATGTCGAAACACAAGCAAAGATAAGCGAAATCGACAAGCGAATCGACATTCTTGAACGTTCAAGCCTTTCTATCGGCGCATCTACAACCGATATTGAACTTATCGACGAAGAAATCGACAAGTTGGTTCTTTCAATGATACGTCAGGTTGATGCTAACGCTTTTGACAAAGTCATACGCCAAAAAGAAGAACTGCTTATACTTATGAACCGCCGTCAGTCGCTCATTCAACATGAAAGTTTTGCTTCCGAGTTATCTTCTCTCCACCAGCAACGTGAAGCGCTTCTCGACCAACTTACAGGCGCCAGTTATATAACCGAGTCGCCCAAAAGCGGTTACTTTTATTCAACGGTAGACGGTTACGAAAACAAATTCACATTAGAGCGTCTTGAAAACCTTACAGCACAGGAATTTGAAACGCTTGGACAAACTGTTCCTGACAGCAGCATCATTTCTAATTCCGTCGGCAAAATAGCCCCTACTTCTACTTGGTATATTGCAGTCGCGCTGGACAAACGCAACGCCGAAACATTTAAAGACGGTGTCTATTATCCCATAACGTTTCAATATTCCAACAATATCGAACTTGATATGAAGTTAGAACGCAGAATCACACGTACCGATAAAGACGTAACGGTGCTTGTATTCAGCACGAAAAAGAAGCCGGAGGGATTTGATTATTCACGCAAACAAACGGTTGAACTCCCCATTGCTACACATGAAGGCATCCGCGTGAACAACAGCGCAATCCGTATGAAAGACGGTGTCACCGGAGTGTATGCCGTTGTCGGTTCAAAGATCGTTTTCAAAAAAGCCGAAGTGCTTTACAATTACGGCAGTTACTGTATATGCGCTATCCCAACCAACCCCGCATATCCGAAACGCAAAGATATTGCTTATTCGTCTAAAACCGAACTGTCTTTGCACGATTCGGTGGTTATTGACGGCGAGGATATTTACGACGGAATGAGGCTTAAATAATGAATGATAAACAACAAGTCGCCGAAAATATCGAGCGAATAAAAGCCGAACTTAACGGACGGGCAAAACTTCTCGCCGCCACAAAAACCGTTCCACCCGAAATGATAAATTTCGCCATTGAGCAAGGTGTTGACCTAATCGGCGAAAACCGTGTAAACGAACTTTTGGAAAAATACGAATATATCGACAGAAGTCGTGTTCAAATCCATTTTATCGGTGCGTTGCAAACCAACAAGGTTAAATACATAATCGACAAAGTGGATATGATACAATCGGTTGACAGAGAATCGCTTGCGCTCGAAATAGAACGTCAGGCGGCGAAGAAAAATATAGTCATGCCGATTTTGGCAGAAGTAAATATCGGAAACGAACCGACAAAATCGGGGGTCGCTCCCGAAAAAGCGTTGCAATTTTGTGAATTTTTGAACACTTTACCCCACGTAAAACTGTGCGGATTGATGGCAATACCGCCAAAATGCGAAAATTTAGGCGATAACCGAGAATATTTTTGCAAAATGAGGAAAATATTTATTGACATATCGACTAAAAATGTAGATAATAATATTATGGATATTCTTTCACTCGGAATGAGTGACGATTATCTCACCGCCGTCGATTGCGGTTCGAACTTGGTTCGTGTCGGCAGTTCGATTTTCGGCAAAAGAAATTACAATATATAATTTATTAACATATTTTAGGAGGCAAATTATGGGACTTATGAATCGCTTGGGTGATCTTTTGAAAGGTGAAGAAGATTACGAAAACGAAGAATACGAAGGATACGAAGACGAGGAAGAGGAAGAAGCTGTTGCAGCTCCTGCTCCCGTAGCTAAGTCTGCGCCCGTTTCCAGACCCACCGGTGGCATTTCTTCTGCCGCATTGGAAATGAAGGTTGTAAAACCCGAACGTTTTGATGAAGTTCGTACCATAGGAGAACATCTTCTCGCAAGACGTACTGTTGTACTTAACCTTGAAGACACAAACAAAGAAACCACAAAGAGAATCATCGACTTCCTTTGCGGTGTTGTTTTCGCTATCGACGGACAGGTTAAGAAAGTAGCCAACGCTACCTACGTTGTAACCCCCAAGAACGTTGACGTTTCGGGCGAACAGTCTGAAACCCCCGCAGAAGAACAAACTGCCAACGCTCCCAGAGAACTTTTTCGCTGATTTAATCGGAGTTTGATTTTTTGGAAGAACTGTTTTTTATCGTTTCACGAACGGTAGTGTTCTTTCTCGACGCAATAATGTTTTTATTACTCGCAAGAGTATTGATTAGTTTCTTCACCGATGAAGAATCGTCATTTTACAACTTTTGTTGTGTCGTTACGGAACCTGTTGTATCTCCCGTTCGAGGATTACTTTCACGTATTCCCGCTTTGGAGGATTCGCCGATTGATTTTTCTTTCGTCGCGACATCTTTCATTGTTTTAATAGTCCAGGCCGCACTACCGCTTTGATGATTTTTTGATTCAAAAGCGTAGTGCTTTTGGGCGTTATATGGGTATTGTTTGTACGCATGCCGACAAAATCAACCCTATTTTGCCGTATTTTCCTCTTACATAATCCCGAAAGGAATTGATAAAATGCTTGCACCCCACGAATTGAAAAATAAGGAATTCCAAAAGACCTTTAAGGGCTACAATCCCCAAGAGGTTGACGAATATTTGGAATTTTTGCTCGAAAAATATACCGAAGCATACCGCGAAAACAACGAATTGGAACGCAAATTGAGGATAGTTGTTACTAACCTTGATGAAATAAAAGACGAAGAAGAATCGATTAGAAGCACTCTTATTTCGGCTCAAAAGATGGCGGAAAAGATTATTGCCGACGCGAACGACCGCGCCGACATTATCACAGGCGCGATAAAAGACCGTTGTGACGGCGTTATTGCCGAATTCCGCGAACAGTTGAGAGCCGAAAAGGAAAAAGCGTGGGTAATGCGTACCCGTATTATCGATTTCAAAAAGCAGGTATATGAACTATACGGTACACATATCGCAGAGCTTAAAGACCTTAGCGTAAACGAAATCGAAGACATTGTTCTTCCCAACGACGATGCACTCGTTGCAAGTATATTCAACGATGTCAAGGGCAGAATCGAAGAAGAAACCGAACGCAGAAAGAACGTTCGCGAGTTGAAGACCGAAGAACCGCAATTTGCAAATATCGCTGATGAAATCGAGGAAGAAGTCGCTCCGACCGAATCCGAAGAAAAGGTTAAAACCAACCAACCCGAGCTTTCAGCAGAAGCAAAGAACGCAGAAGACGAATATCTTAAATTCATGATGGGAGAAGGCGACTCCGAATAATTTTTTCGGAAACGCTTTTTAGTAAAACAAAATGAAGGATTACAAGGATACACTTAATTTGCCTGTCACCGATTTCCCGATGAGAGGCAACCTCCCCACAAAGGAGCCCGAAACACTTAACCGTTGGTTTGAAAAGGACCTTTACCGTATGATGCTTAAAAGGAACGAGGGCAAGACCCCGTTTGTGCTTCATGACGGCCCCCCCTTCTCTAACGGCTATATACACATGGGTCACGCGCTCAACAAGGTGCTTAAAGATTTTATTGTAAAATCCAAGGCTATGAGCGGACATTACACCCCCTACGTTCCCGGTTGGGACAATCATGGTCTTCCTATCGAAAGAGCGATCGAAAAGACTAAAAAAGATCTCAACAAGGATATGTCTGTTCCTGAATTCAGGAAGGCGTGCGAGGATTTCGCAGAGGACTTTATCCAAAAGCAGATGTCCGGATTTAAGCGTCTTGGTGTTGTTGGCGATTGGGATGCACCCTATCGTACTATGGACAAGCACTTTGAAGCCCAAGAAGTTAAAATCTTCGGTACAATGTTCGACAAGGGCTTTATTTATAAGGGACTTAAACCTGTAACCTGGTGTCCCTTCTGCGCCACCGCAGTGGCAGAGGCAGATATCGAATATCATGATGACGCTTGTACCTCTGTTTACGTAAAATTCAAAATCAAGGACGATCAAGGCAAGCTTTCAGGCTTCGACCTTGAAAACACTTATTTTGTCATCTGGACTACTACGATCTGGACTCTCCCCGGCAATATGGCGATCTGCCTTAACCCCCGCGAAAGCTATGCGCTTGTAAAGGCAGAAAACGGCGAAACCTATATTATGGCAGAAGCGCTCACAGACAAAACGATGAAGATGGGCGGCTTTGAAAATTACGAAATACTTGCTACCTTCCCCGGAGAATTCTTCGAAAATATGGTAGCTTCTCACCCCTTCCTCGAAAAGACCTCGCGTTTGGTTTATGCCGATTACGTTACTATGGACAGCGGTACCGGATGCGTTCATACCGCTCCCGGCTTCGGTGCAGACGACTACCAGACCTGTATGAGATACGGCATGGACCTTGTCGTTCCTGTTGATGATTACGGCAGACACACCGATCACGCAGGCAAATATGCAGGTCTTAAAACCGAGGAATCCAATCCGATTATTCTTGAAGATATGAGAGAATCGGGCGCACTCTTTGCATCCGAGAACATAATGCACTCCTACCCCCACCACGACCGTTGCAAGAAGCCGGTTATCTTCCGCGCAACACCTCAATGGTTCTGCTCGGTTGAATCCTTTAAGGATCAGGCAGTAAAGGCGATTGAAAACGTTCAATGGTATCCTGCTTGGGGCGAGGACAGAATGGTAAGCATGATACGCGAAAGAGCCGATTGGTGTATCTCGCGTCAACGCCGTTGGGGTCTTCCCATTCCCGTATTCTACTGCAAGGATTGCGGAAAGCCCATCTCTACCCCTGAATCTATTGCGAAAATATCCGCGCTCTTTGATGAGCACGGCTCGAATATTTGGTTTGAGCGTGAAGCAGAGGAGCTTATCCCCGAAAACTTCACTTGTCCGCACTGTAACGGCAAGACGTTTGAAAAGGAAACCGATACGCTTGATTGCTGGTTTGACTCGGGCTCGACCCACTTTGCATCGCTTATGAAAGACACACCTGACCTTTGGCCCGCAGACGTTTATCTCGAAGGCGCTGACCAGTATCGCGGTTGGTTCCAATCGAGTCTTCTTACCTCTGTCGGTGCGCTTGACAAGGGCGCTCCCTTTAAGCAGGTATTAACTCACGGCTGGGTTGTTGACGGTCAGGGCCGCGCTATGCACAAATCGCTCGGCAACG
>JAGBUH010000020.1 GCA_017630915.1 Clostridia bacterium | reverse complement strand
GAGTGAACGAGGGCATAAGTATAACGTCGTCGTGACCTGCTTGGTTATTGATGTCCCAACGGACGATAGAAGTTTCGTCGAGCACGATAGAGCCGTTTTCGCCGTTGATGTCTAAACGACGGGGATAACCGGGGTAAACCGAAGTCGTCGCTTGGATAACACCCGTCGCGCCACTCTTATATTCAACGATAGCCGAAAGAGTATCTTCAACTTCGATGTTACGGACAAGCGTTTTCGAAATCGCGTGAACGCTCTTAATATCGCCTGCGAGATAGAGCAACAAGTCAACGCCGTGAATACCTTGGTTCATCAACGCGCCGCCGCCGTCGATACGTTTCGTACCTCTCCAAGAACCGCTGTCGTAATATTCTTGCGAACGGTAATACTTCATGTAAATATCGGCGCAAACGATTTTGCCGAGAAGACCTTCTTCAAGTGCGCTCTTTACACGTTTGATGCTCTTTGCATAACGGTTTTGCGAAATAACCGAAACGGTAACGCCTGCCTTTATACATTCTTCTTCAACCTTGTCAAGTTGTTCCTTATTGATAGCAAGAGGCTTTTCGCAGATAATGTTTTTGCCTGCACGTGCGGCGGCAATAACCGAAGAATGGTGATATCCGCTAGGGGTACAAATACAAACAACGTCTATATCTTCACAAGCAAGAAGTTCGGCTTCGCTCTTGAATACATTGGTGTCGTGGCGGTGTGCAAATTTTTCTGCGGCATCATAAACAACGTCGCAAACACCGATGAGTTCGGCATCGTTTCCGCATTCGTGAATAGCGTTAGCGTGGAAGTCGGAAATAATACCGCATCCGATTATACCAAATCCTAATTTTTCTTTCATAACGGGTCCTTTCGTATCTGATTTTCTTAAAAAGACAATCCTATTTTGTTTATTTTATCAAAACATTATAAACATGTCAATATTTAAAGAAAAATATATCTAAACTTGCGAAAATCTATTGACTTCAATGCGATAATGAGTTAGAATATCCTGTGATATAAAAAATTATTTTTTCTATATATAAGGAGATAAAGTATATGCAACGCGTTTATAACTTCTCGGCGGGTCCTTCCATGCTTCCCGAATCGGTGCTCGAAAAAGCGGCGTCCGAAATGATGAACTACGGCGGCAGCGGAATGTCGGTTATGGAAATGAGCCACCGTACCCCCGTTTATCAAAGCATCATTGATGCGGCTGAAAGTGACCTTCGCAAATTGATGAATATTCCCGACAATTATAAGGTTCTTTTCCTTCAAGGCGGTGCAACTCAACAATTCGCGGCTGTTCCTCTTAACCTTATGAACAAGAACCGCAAGGCTGATTATATCGTTTCGGGTCAGTTTTCAAAGAAAGCTGCCG
Organism: Clostridia bacterium; assembly: GCA_017630915.1. Lineage (GTDB taxonomy): Bacteria > Bacillota > Clostridia > Oscillospirales > CAG-382 > Coliplasma. Next base: position 11,102 of record JAGBUH010000020.1, on the reverse strand, counting down.
AAGAAGCGGCAAAGTTCGGTGAAGTTAATATAATCGCGTCGTCAAAGGACAGAAATTTTGCTTATATCCCCCGTGTTGACAAATTCTCCCCCGATGCCGATTATGTTCACATCTGCTATAACAACACTATTTTCGGCACCTGCTTTGACTATATCCCCGAAACAGGCGATATTCCTTTGGTTGCAGATATGTCTTCGGGTATCCTTTCCCGTCCTGTTGACGTTTCGAAATTCGGTCTTATCTACGCAGGCGCGCAAAAGAACATGGGTCCCTCCGGTCTTACCGTTGTTATCGTTCGCGAAGACCTTTTGGGCAACGCGCGTGAAGGTACTCCCGTAATGCTCGACTACAAGGTTCAAGCAGACAACGGTTCGATGTACAATACTCCTCCCTGCTATTCCATCTACGTTGCAGGTCTTGTATTCAAGTGGCTTTTGGAAACAGGCGGACTTGAAGAACGCGAAAAGATCAACGTTAAGAAGGCAAATATCCTTTACGACTACCTCGAAACTTCCAAGCTTTTCAGCGCAACCGCTGACAAGAACGTTCGCTCTCTTATGAACGTTTGCTTCGTTACCGGCGATGCTGATAAGGACAAGGATTTCTGCTCTGCCGCTTCGAAGGCAGGTTTCGTAAACCTCAAAGGTCACCGCTCGGTTGGCGGTATGCGCGCTTCCATCTACAATGCAATGCCGGTTGAAGGTGTTGAAAAACTTGTAGAATTTATGCGCAACTACGAAAAGGAGAACGCATAATGACTAATATTAAGCTTTATAATAAAATCAGCCAAATCGGTCTTGACGTTTTTGATACTGCGAAGTATAACGTGTCCGAAACCGCTGAAAATCCCCAAGGTATCCTCGTGCGCAGCGCGGCTTTGCACGACGAAGAATTCGGCAAAGAACTTACCTGCATCGCACGTGCAGGCGCAGGTGTAAATAACATTCCTATCGACCGTTGCAGCGAAAACGGTATCGTTGTTTTCAACACCCCCGGTGCAAATGCAAACGGCGTTAAGGAACTTGCTATCGCGGCGCTTCTTCTCGCATCGCGCGATATCGTCGGCGGTATCAACTGGGCACTTTCGCTCAAAGGCACTCCCGACGTTGCAAAACAGGTCGAAAAAGGCAAGAGCAAGTTTGTCGGCCCCGAAATCAAGGGCAAAACGCTCGGCGTTATCGGTCTTGGCGCTATTGGCGGTATGGTTGCAAACACCGCAAGCAGTTTGAAGATGAATGTTGTAGGTTGCGACCCCTATATTACCGTTAAGAACGCTTGGTCGCTCTCCCGTGCTATCCGCAAGGCAGACGATTACGATGCAATCTATGCCGAATCCGATTACATCAGCTATCACATTCCCTCCCTTCCCTCGACAAAGGGTATCATCAATAAAGAAAATATCGCGAAGATGAAAGACGGCGTTCGCATTATCAACCTTTCGCGCGGTGACCTTGCGAACATTCCCGACCTCATCGAAGCACTTGAAAGCGGCAAAGTTGCGTCTTACGTGACCGACTTCCCCTGCGAAGAACTTTTGGGCATTCCCAACGTTGTTTGTATCCCTCACCTCGGCGCATCCACTCCCGAATCGGAAGATAACTGCGCAGTTATGGCGGCTGAACAACTTATTGACTTCATCGAAAACGGCAACATTCGCAACAGCGTAAACTACCCCGAAATCCAACTCGCACGTACCGAAAGCAACCGCGTTGTTGTTCTTCACGAAAATATCCCCAACATCATCACTCAAATTTCGGGTGCTTTGGCAAGTGACAATGTAAATATCGAATCGCTTCTCTCGCAAGCAAAGGGCAACAATGCCGTTTCGATTTTCGACACTAACGACAGCATCACCGAAAAGGTTATTTCCGACATCTCTGCTATCCAAGGTATAGTCAGAGTTATGGCGAAATAAAAAACAGAATATCAAAAAATTTAAGCAGGTTATGAAAATTGTTCACAACCTGCTTTTTCATGCCATTCTTGACAATATGGCGTTTATATGTTAAAATTATTGCAAGAATATTTTTAACAAAAGGAGAAAACCGCGAATGCAATTCAAAAGAATCATTTCCCTATTGCTTTGTTTGCTTATGCTCGTTTCGATGACGATGCTCGCATCTTGCACTTCGTCCGAAGACGAAAGCAGTGCTGATACCGGTTCCGAAGCCGAGAAAAAAGGCGAATATCTTGAAGATTACGTCACCATGCCCGAATTCAAATGGTCGGGTGACGAATTTACAGAATTCCACGTGGCTATCTATTCTAACGAAACACAAGCCACCTATTTCTGTGAAGACGTAGAACCCAACCTTTACTCTACTACTGACGCTATCCTTAACGATGCCGTTATCAGACGTAACAACGAAATTTTGAACAAATACGGTGTTACCATCGTCGGCGAACCTGTCAACGATGTTGCGGAAGCTATCAAACAAGACGTTTCTTCCAACTTGAAGCAATATGATGCCGCACTTGTGTTTATGGCTCGTGCAGCCACCCTTGCACAAGACGATTATTTGTACAATCTTAATGATTTCACCGAATATCTCCACTTCGACCAACCTTGGTGGGATAAGTATGCTACCGAATCGCTTTCTATCGGCGGCAAACTCTTCTTCAACACCGGCGATATTTCGATAATGCCCAAGATCGTTTCTACCGCAATGACCTTTAACAAGGAAATGCTTAAACGTTCTTTCCCCGACGTTGACCTATATCAAATGGTTAAGGACAAGGAATGGACTTTCGATAAGATGATCGAAATGAGCCGCGAAGTCACCGCTGATACCGACGGTGTTGCAGGTATGACTTATGAAGACACGTGGGGACTTTCTTCTTCCTACGGCGACGTTTCGTGGTTCTTTATCGCAGGCGGCAAGAATTATATCACAAAAGACAACGACGATATTCCCGTTATTTCTATGGGCGATTCGGCTTCCGTCACCGCTGTTCAAAAGATTCTCGAAAATCTCCAACTTAAAGACGAATGGGTATTCCATTGTGATACCGTTGCAGACCAAAGTCAAAAGTGGGTTATCTCGCTCGACGTATTCGGTCAAAACCGCGCATTGTTCAGAACCAGCGCATTCTCGGCTATCAAGAAGCTCCGTCAATACGACGATGCCGACGAATTCGGTATCGTTCCGCTTCCCCTTTACAGCAAGGATCAAGACAATTACTACACACCTTGCTCCGCAACAATGGCATACGGCGTGGTTATCCCCGCATCGCTCTCCAAGGACGAAGCAGAATTCTCGGCATTTATGATCGAGGCAATGGCGTTCGGCGGTATGAAGTATATCACCCCCGCATACTACGAAACCACTCTTAAATACCGTGACCTCCGCGATGACGAATCGGGCGAAATGCTCGACCTTGTATTCGACAACGTCGTATATGACCTCGGCATTATCTACAACTTCGGCGACATCAGTTCGATGATCACCAACCTTATGAAGACTAACAGCACCGCTGTTTCTTCGGAATTGGAATCCAAGCAGTCTGCTATCCAGTTGGCAATCGACAATTGCCTTGACGACTACGGCGTGGTTGTAGACTAATAAAAATTTGTATATCAAAAAATTCCGCAGATTACTCTGCGGAATTTTTTCGTTTGATTTTCAATTTCAAGCGCGTAAAGAACGAATTTTTCACGCTCGGAGTTCATCTTGATTTTTGCCACGTGGTCGGCGAAAGTGCGATAATCAAAGGAAAGATTTCAAGTCTGCCGAGCAACATCGAGAAGGAAAATACTATTTTGGAAAAGTCGGTATAATTCCCGAATCCGCCCATCGGACCGACTTCGCCAAATCCCGGGCCAATATTATTGAACGTGGCGATGACTGCCGAAAAATTACTTTCAAAGCCGAACGGTTCAAAACAAACAAGCAAAAACGTCGCGATTATACACAAAATATACACCGCAAAATACACGGCTACGCTGTTAAGAGTTTGCTTATCGACCGCCTTATCCTCGAATTTAACCGAAGTGACGGCACGCGGATGCAGCATACGTTTTATTTCAACGAGTATTAGTTTGAAAAGTATAACAACACGCGAAATCTTCAATCCGCCCGCGGTCGATCCTGCACAACTGCCGAAACACATCAAAAGCATAAGAATTGCTTTTGAAAGCGAGGGCCAAAGGTTAAAATCGACACTCGAATAACCTGTCGTCGTAATAATTGAAGACGTTTGGAAAAATGCATTTTTCAACGATTCCCCGATAGAACCGTATATCGAATGAATATTAAAAGTTATTACACAAACCGCCGTCGCCGCTATACCGAGATATGTCCAAAGTTCTGTGGATTTAAGAACCGCCTTAAATCTTCCGATAATTATCAAAAAATAAAGGTTGAAGTTGATGCCGAACAAAAGCATAAATACAGCAATGACGATTTGGGAATAACTGCTGTAACCTCCGATGCTGTCCGATTTTATACCAAAACCGCCCGTACCTGCCGAACCAAAGGTATGAACTATACTTTCGAAAAGATTCATATCCCCTGCCCAAAGCAGAATTATCTGAACAACGGTCATCACGATATAAATGAGATACAAAATCTTCGCCGTGTCACGTCCTCGCGGAACAAGTTTGCCCACAACAGGACCCGGCATTTCGGCGCGCATAATATGTATCGAACGATCGGTCATACTTGACACAATCGCCATAACAAACACAAGCACACCCATACCGCCAACCCAGTGCGTAAAACTGCGCCAAAACAGCATGCTGTAACTCATTGACTCAACGTCAGGTAATATTGAAGCACCGGTTGTCGTAAATCCGCTTACTGTTTCAAAAAATGCATCAACATAAGACGGAACTTCTCCGCTTAAAACGAACGGCAAAGCACCGACAGCAGACATACATAACCACGCGAGTGAAACTATCGCAAAGCCTTCTTTTGCATATATTACTTTATTCGTTGTTCGGCATACCGAGGATATAACCGTTCCGATTACAAATGATATCGCAACCGCAATCAAAAACGACCAAAGTTGACGGTATTCGCTGTAAATCAGAGCAACCACCGCAGGCAACAACAAAAGCAACGCGGCGATTTGTCCGATTCTGCCGAACATATAAAAGACCATTTTTCGGTTCATTGTTTACGCCCTTTTTATCTTAAAATATCGTCGAGGTCGAGCAATCGTTGTCCCGACACAATTACAACCACTCTGTCGCCCGAAAGAATTTCATCGTTACCGCCGGGGATAAGCGATTTTCTTCCTCGGATTATACCTGCGATAAGAATATTGGGTTTGAGTGTCAAATCTTTAAGAGGAGTTTTTAGCCCCTTGAAATCTTTACTAACGTTAAATTCAAGCGCCTCGACGCTTCCGTCCATGAGTTTATAAAGCGATTCGATGCTATTCGCGCCTTGCGAATTTTTAATCGCTCTCGCATAACGCGCAACAAGGTTTGAAACTATGTGCTTCGGAGAAACGATACAGTCAAGCCCAAGTTTATCCGCCATAGAAGCAAGTTCATTTCGATTAACTTTTGAAATAACCTTCGGTACATTTTGAGAAGAAGCAAAAATCGAAATAAGAATGTTCAATTCATCTTTGCCCGTCAGCGCAACAAACGCATCGGTCGTGCCTAAACCTTCTTCAAGAAGCAATTCCTGTTCGGCACCGTCGCCGCAAATAATAACCGCTTCCGGAAGTTCGTCTGCAAACTTCTTACAAACCTTTTCGTCGTTGTCGATAATAACAACATTACTTCCGCTGTTGATAAGACGTTTTGCAAGATAGAAAGATATACGGCTCGCGCCTAAAATCATAACGTTTCTTGCCGATTTTTGAACAAGATTCAGCATTTTTAAAAGTTTTTGAATTTCTACGCTCGACGCGGTTACGCCGATTTTGTCGCCGCTTTTAAGAACAAAATTACCGTCGGGGATATAAACTTCGTTTCCTCTTTGAACCGCACAAACGAGATATTGCGCCTTGTATTTACGGCGAAGTTCAATAAGGCTAAGTCCGTCGAGTATCGAATCTTGTTTAAGGCGGATTTCAACCATTTCGAGATTACCACCCGAAAAGTTTTCGATATTAACCGCAGCAGGTAATTTGAGAATATTAAACAATTCCCTTGCCGCCATCCATTCGGGATTAACCGAAACGGTAAGGTTTAACTGTTTGCTCATAAAGTCAAGACTTTTATCATTATATTCGGGTTTGCGGATACGCGCGATCGTGTGTTTCGCGCCCATTTTTTCGGCAACGAAACAAGCGAGCATATTAAGTTCATCGGAATCGGTAACGGCAACAAAAAGTTCGGCTTTCGAAACACCTGCTTCTTCGAGCGTTTCTGTATCCGCGCCGTTTCCGCAAACGCACATAACGTCATACACGTTGCCGATCTCGTCAATGACCGAGGGTGAAATGTCAATCGCGACAACGTCGTTCCCCTCACCGACAAGATTTTCAAGTATCGAAGTGCCGATTTTTCCGCATCCGACAATAACAATTTTCATAAAAACAACTCCAAATATATGAATGTGAAAACAAAATGCTAATATTGTCGTTCAGTATAGCACATTTTTTTGATAAAATCAACCATTGACAACGTCAAATCGCAAGCATATAATTAAACAAAAGTAAAGATTTCTATTTATAAATCTTCGGGGTATGGTGTGATTCCTTACTGGCGGTAAAGTCCGCGAGCGCTTTTCACGCGCATGATTCGGTGAAATTCCGAAACCAACGGTAAAGTCCGGATAAGAGAAGATGGCAATATTTTGTCACGTCTTGTTTATATTCCTCCGAAGATTATTTCGGAGGTTCTTTTTTATGCAAAAAAGCAAAGAAAACATAAAGAAACTGACAATGACAGCGATGCTTTGTGCGCTCGCTTATATCGCTTTGGTCATCGGCAGAGTACCCGTCGTTCTGTTTCTTAAATACGACCCGAAAGACGTTATCATTACGCTCGGCGGTTTGATTTGGGGCCCGATGACGTCGTTTGTCGTATCGGTCATCGTGTCTGTCATCGAAATGGTCACCGTCAGCGACACGGGTTTTATCGGCTTGGTGATGAATATTATTTCCACCTGTTCGTTCGCCTGCACCGCGGCGTTGATTTACAAGAAAAAGCGCACACTTTCGGGCGCGGTCATCGCGCTTTTGGTCGGCAGTATCGCCATGACGGCAGTTATGATTTTGTGGAACTACCTCGTAACGCCGTTATATATGCACGTGCCGAGAGAAACGGTTAAAGAATTGTTGATTCCTGCATTTTTGCCGTTCAACCTCTTAAAAGCAGGTCTTAACGCAGGGTTCACCTTCCTGCTATACCGTCCCGTCATATCGGCTTTGAGAAAAACAGGGTACGTCGCGGAATCTGAAAATTCGGGCAAGAAAAAAGTCCCCGTCGGTATGCTTATCGCGGCAGGACTGCTCGTTATCACTTGTGTTTTGTTCGTATTGTCTTTAAAAGGAATAATATAAAACATCGGCAGTTGCAAGAAATCGTGCAACTGCCGTTTTAGTTTATTGTACTTTATATGTGCCGAAACAAACGCGTTTTACCAAGAGATAATCGATATAATCAATCGCAGAATCTCCGTTGATATCTGCTCTCGAAAATTCCTCATTGGTAAGCGACACCGTATTAAAGCAAGCGCGTTTGATGAAAAGATAGTCTATTTGGTCAATAGTGTCATCAAGGTTAACGTCGCCTAGCCAAAGTTTTTGGAAAACGGGGGCAACCGTATCGGCATATAGTTTATATCCCGTATCGCTCGGATGCACTCCGTCGGGGAAATATACTGTATAATCGGGTGTCGCGCTGAACGCGGCGTTCAAGTCGGTATAAAACACGCCTTGCTCGGTTGCCACGTCACGCGCCGCTTGTGCATAGAGCGAAACTAAACCGTTAGGGCCGCCGTAGGGTTCAAACGGTGTCGAATCGTGTCGGGTGAGATAAATTTCATCAACAACGGGGGGTGGAATGTTAATAATCACCTTTGCGCCAATCTTTTCGCACTCGTCTATAAAATAAGTAAGATTGGCTTTATACGTTTCAATCGGAACGTATTTCGCCATATCAATCGCGCTGTCGTTCGTTCCCAAACTAATAAAAACAACGTCGGGTTCACGGTTCAAAACCGCAGACTTGAAACGCGGCATTGCCGAATTGGTCGAGTCTCCGCTGATACCGGCATTTATTATATTCATACCGAACTGTTTTTCCAAATGTGTTTGCCATTTATCAGCGGCGGTGATGCTATCGCCGAACGCTACAACAACGAGGTCTGAATATTTACGGTTTTCTGCCAAAACGCCAAACGGAACTATCGCCGTAAAAATTGCAATTGCCAAAAGGCAGCAAATCAACTTTTTCATAATTGTTACCTTTCCATAATTGTTACCTTTCTTGTTATTCTTTATGAACAGTATAAATTATTTTTTTATTGTCCGCAAGTGTTTTTTGAAAAAACTATTGAAAAATGTATTCTAAAATGTTATTCTCAAAGTACAGTAACGTTAAACAGGAAGGAAATACTTTTATGCTTAAACCTATTACCGGTACATGGTTCGAATTTCATCACCACAATCGCGCAGAAGGCAAATATTGGAACCCTATCTGCCGTTGGTTCTCCGACGAACAATGGGAAGCAAAGGTTGACGAAATCGCTTCTCTCGGTATGAAATATATCGTTTTGATGTGTTCCTCTATCGTTTACCCCGAATTTTGCGAAAGTTATTTTAAAACCGATATTTATCCGTTGGCAAATATGACTTCGAAAGACCCTATCGGCGCACTTATGCGCGCGGCAGAGAAAAACGGCTTGAAGGTATTTATGTCCTGCGGCTTCTATGGCATCTGGACTCAAACCCACGACAACATGGTTAACCCCGAAGTTCAAAAACGCGCATTTCAGGCGATGGAAGAACTCTATGCGCTTTACGGCAAGAGCGACGCGTTTTACGGTTGGTATCTCCCCGACGAATTAGGTATGGTTCCCTATTACACCGAGGACTTTATTAAGTACGTTAACGAATATAGAGCATTCGCGAGAAGTATCGACCCCTCGAAGAAGATGCTCATCGCTCCCTACGGAACCAAAAACGTCATTGCCGACGACACCTTCATCGGTCAACTTGAACGCCTTGACTGCGACATCATCGCATATCAGGACGAAATCGGCGTTCGCAAGTCGCTTCCCGAACAAACCAATACCTACTTTGCCGAACTTCGCAAGGCGCACGACAAAGCAGGAAGAAGTGCACTTTGGGCAGATATGGAAGTATTTGAATTTGAAGGCGACGTTTACAGAAGCGCACTCTATGCCGCAGATATGGAACGTATCGAACGTCAAATCAAGAGCATCTCGCCCTATGTTGACGAAATCCTTATTTACCAATACGAAGGTATGTTCAACAAGCCCGGTACTATCGCATACTGCGGACACCCCGATTCCGTGAAACTTTATAACGACTATAAAGCATGGCTCAACAAGAACTTTAAGTAATTTATGATAAGATTTACGCTTGAGCGTTCTCCGCGTGAGGACGCTCTTTCGATAGAAACGAAAATTTCCGAAATAACAAAACTCCCCGTCGGTTCTTTCGATTTCGAGATAAGAAAAAAATCGCTCGACGCCCGTCGCGGAAAGGCAAAATTCGTCTATACCGTCGATTTGTTTACGAACGGACTCGACGAGAAAAAGTATTGTTCCCGTCTTGGCGGAAGCATTGTCCCGCGCGAAGAAGAATACGTCTTCCCCACTCCGACGCGTATCAGCGAAAAAAGACCTGTCATTGCAGGGTTCGGCCCTGCGGGTATTTTTGCCGCGCTCACACTCGCGCGTTCGGGTTTTAAACCGATTGTAATCGAACGCGGAAAAATCTGCGAGGAACGCAAAAAAGACGTTGATGCATTTTTTGACGGTGGCGAATTAAACGAAAATTCCAACATTCAATACGGCGAGGGCGGTGCAGGTGCGTTTTCCGACGGAAAACTCAACACTCTCATCAAAGACAAAAGTTTTCGCGGTCAGTTTGTGCTTAAAGAACTTGTGTCTTCGGGCGCGCCGAGCGAAACGCTTTATATGGCGAAACCGCACATCGGCACCGATTTGTTACGAAATGTCGTTTCAAACCTCCGCAACGAGATCATCTCGCTCGGCGGTGAAATTCGTTTTGAAACCCGTCTTTTAGATATAATCACCGAAAACGGTTGTATCAAATCGGTAGTAACCGACAAAGGAATCATCGAAACCGATACGCTGTTCCTTGCCACAGGTCAATCGGCAAGAGAGATTGCCGAAATGATGTACAGAAACGGCGCGGAGTTAGAGAAAAAGCCCTTCTCGGTCGGCTTCCGTATCGAGCATTTGCAGAAAGATATCGACGTCGCGCAATACGGCGTGGGCGGCGATTTGAGATTTCTTCCCCCTGCCGAATACAAACTTTTCACGCACTGTAAAAGCGGTCGAACCGTTTACAGTTTTTGTATGTGTCCCGGCGGTCACGTCGTCGCGGCGGCAAGCGAAAAGGAACGCCTTGTCACTAACGGTATGAGTTATCATGCCCGTGACGGAAAGAACGCCAACAGCGCGATTCTTTGCGAGATTCTTCCCTGTGATTTAGAGAGCAACGACCTTTTTGCAGGTTATGACTACCGCGAAAAACTCGAAAGAAAAGCATACGAATTGGGCGGAAACGATTTTACCGCACCTGCGATGAAACTTGCCGACTATTTGGGTACAGATGCGAAATCGGAGAGTATCACCCCGACCTATCCGCGCGGAGTTAAGATGTGCGACGTTTCCACGCTGTTCAACGACGAAATAAACGCGTCTTTCAAAGAAGCGTTGCGCGATTTCGGCAGGAAAATCAAGGGATTTGACGATGGCAACGCGATAATCACCGCCGTCGAGAGCCGTACAAGTTCGCCCGTTCGCATAAAGCGTTTCGACGACAGACAAAGCAACATAAAAGGCATTTATCCGTTGGGCGAGGGCGCAGGTTATGCAGGCGGAATCATCTCTGCCGCTATCGACGGTGTACGCTCCGCCGAAGAATATATTTTGAAGTTTTGTTAGGGAATCACTTATGAAACTACTTATTATTTCAGACCG
>JAGBUH010000175.1 GCA_017630915.1 Clostridia bacterium | reverse complement strand
GAAAATGAGGAACGAATTTTTGGGGAGAAATTTAGTGTTGCCAAGCGCTCAAATACTTCTTCTGATTCTCGGTCAAGGTGTCGATTTCGCAACCCCAGAACGCTAGTTTACGTCTTGCGACTTCTTGGTCAACTTCTCTGGGGACGCTGATGAGTTTTTCCTTAATATTGCCCTTGTTGGTAACGAGGTGGAGAGCCGAAAGCGCCTGAATAGCAAACGACATATCCATAATTTCGGCAGGGTGGCCGTCACCTGCGCATATATTAACAAGTCTGCCCTCGGCGATAACGTAAACGGTGTTGCCGTTGGGGAGTTTATAACCGATAATGTTGTTACGTGCTTCAAAGGTGCTAACGGCATATTCGCGAAGCGCCTTCATATCAACTTCAACGTCGAAGTGACCTGCGTTGGTGAGAATCGCGCCGTCTTTAAGCAAGGGGAAGTGCTTTGTGGTGATAATTTCGCAGTCGCCCGTAACGGTACAGAAGAAATCACCCACTTTTGCCGCTTCTTCCATAGGCATAACCGCAAAGCCGTCCATAACCGCTTCCATAGCGCGAATCGGGTCAACTTCGGTAACGATAACCGACGCGCCCAAACCCTTCGCGCGCATAGCAACGCCCTTACCGCACCAGCCGTAACCTGCAACGACCGCTTTTTTACCTGCAACGATGAGGTTGGTTGTACGGTTGATACCGTCCCAAACCGATTGACCCGTGCCGTAACGGTTGTCGAAAAGATGCTTGCAGTCTGCATCGTTAACCAAAACCATCGGGAATTCGAGCATACCTTCACGCGCCATCGCCTGCAAACGTATAATACCCGTGGTGGTTTCTTCGCAACCGCCGATTACGTTCGGAAGAAGTTCGCGGTACTTGGTATGGATAAGGTTAACGAGGTCGCCGCCGTCGTCGATGATGATGTTGGGACGTCCTTCCTCGATAACGCGAGAGATGTGAAGTTCATATTCCTCGTCGGTGCAACCGTGCCAAGCATAAACGTTCAAGCCGCCGTGAACCAATGCCGCCGCAACGTCATCTTGGGTGGATAAGGGGTTGGAACCTGTGATATACATTTCCGCGCCGCCCGATGCGAGTACACGGCAGAGATAAGCGGTTTTCGCTTCGAGGTGAACCGAAAGCGCAACGCGCAAACCCTCAAAAGGTTTGGTTTTGATAAATTCTTCTTCGATACCGCGAAGAAGGTCCATATTGCTTTTAACCCATTGTATTTTTGTTTCGCCGCTTTCCCAAAGCGAAATATCTTTAATATCGTAAGACATAGTTATTCTCCTTTTATTTATCGGTTTCTTCAACGATTTTATTCACGTTATAATAAAGTTCTTCTTCGTCGATGGTGAGAAGCTGCTTGTTCTTCATCACGACCTTGCCGTCGAGAATCAATGTGTCGGTTTCGCTGCCGTCACAGCAATAGCAAATCGCGGCGTAATAATTACGAAGCGGTACCATTTGAGGCACGTTTGTATCAAGAAGCGCGATATCGGCGGTATAACCGACTTCGAGTTTGCCGAGATTGTCAAAACCGAGTGCGCGAGCGCCGTTGACGGTGGCAAAATCAAGCGCTTTTTTCGCAGGGATTGCCGTCGAATCGTAATTTGTGCCTTTGTGGAGCAAGGTCATATAATTGAGTTCGGCGAACATATTGAGCGAGTTGTTCGACGCGGCGGAGTCGGTACCGATACAGACGTTAACGCCTGCTTTATCGAGTTGGTAAATCGGCGCGATACCGTTACCGAGTTTGAGGTTGCTTTTCGGGTTCGATGCAACCGAAACGCCGTATTTGGCAAGAAGTTCGATATCGTGGTCGGTCAACTGAACGCAGTGCGCCGCGAGGGTTTTGTTTTCGAACAAACCGAGAGATGCAACGTATTCGGTCGGGGTGCAACCGTTATCTCTCATGCAGTCTTCAAATTCCGCCTTGCTTTCCGACAGGTGAATGTTAAGACCTAAACCCAAACGCTTCGCTTCCGACGAGCATTTAAGCAAAAATTCCTTATCACAGGTGTAAATCGCGTGGGGCGCGAGCATGAACTTGATGTTTTTGTAACCCTTGAATTCCTCGATTTCGGCAAATTGCTCGTCGAGTCGGCGTTGACCGCCGTCGCTGCCCGTCAAACCTCTGCTTACCACCGCTTTCATACCCGATTTTATTGCCGCCTTTGCCGACGCGCCGGGGAAGAGGTGCATATCGCAAAATGTTCCGCAACCGCGCTTTATCATTTCGGCACAAGCGAGGAGAGAACCCCAATATGCCTGTTCGTTGTTAAGTTTTTCTTCACGGGGCATAACGCCTTCGAAAAGCCATTGCATAAAAGGCAAATCGTCCGCCGCGTTGCGAAGCACCGACATATACGCGTGGGTGTGCGCATTGACAAACGCAGGCATGGCAAGGCGGTTGTTTCCGTCGATAACTTCGTCGGCGACGAAATCGTCGCTTTGCTTTCCGATTGAAACGATGATGCCGTCGGTGATGCAGATGTCTTTGTTAACTATCGCATCGTTTTCGGGCAAAAGCACGTTCTTTATGAGAAGATTCATATTTAAAACCTCCGAAAATGTTTAGAAATCCGACAAAAATACGTTCGGATATGAATACAGATTATATTATACAATGGAAATTGCCGAAAATCAAGAAAAAAGGTTGATATTATGAAGTTTTGGTGATATAATTAAAATCTCATAGATTATCCTGTTTGAAATAAGGTGTATGAATATGTTTGAAATCGTATCAAAAGAGGCGT
>JAGBUH010000174.1 GCA_017630915.1 Clostridia bacterium | reverse complement strand
GGAAGGAAGCGGATGAGTACGCATTACCGAAGTATCTTCGCCAAGCGGATTTATCAAGCGGATAAAATCACGCAAGTTACTTTCGGCAGGAACGTTAATTTTATCAAGCGATTTGGGAGAAACGAAAGAATAAGTACAACTTTCGCAATATCCAAGACCTGCCATAGCGTCATTTATGCGATAGCGGAACGCTTCTTGCGGTGTTCTGCCGCCCAAATCAGCCGCGCCTTTGAACATAGTCGGTTCGATATTGTCAAAGCCGTAAAGACGAACAACTTCTTCGGCGATATCAGCGGTATTGATGATATCGTTTCTGTAAGGAGGAACGATAAGTCCGCCCTTGCCGTCGGAAATAAGTTCGACACTCGACAACAATTTATCCATTTCTTCATCGGAAATATTTGTACCGAGCAACGCATTTATTCTTGCGCGATCATAAGCAACAACACGTTCGGAAATGCCGGCGTTATTGATATCAAGGATACCCTCAACGACGTCACCGCAACCCAACATATTAACCAATTCTGCCGCACGGTCGACCGCAGGAAGCGTATTGCAAGCAGGCAAACCTTTTTCGAACTTCGCCGAACTTTCGGTACGCAAACCAACCGCTTTGGAAGTTTTACGTATATTTTCACGCGCAAAGTTAGCGCTTTCGAACACAACGGTAACGGTATTGTCGGTGATTTCGCTGTTTTCACCACCCATTACGCCTGCGAGTGCAACAGCACGACTGCCGTCGGCAATAACAAGCATTTCGGGGGTGAGTTTACGTGTAACACCGTCAAGTGTTACGATTTCTTCGCCCTCGTTTGCGTTACGGACATTGATTTCGCGGCTCTTGATATATTCATAGTCAAACGCGTGCATCGGTTGGCCGTATTCGAGCATAACGAAGTTGGTGATATCAACGATATTGTTAATAGGTCTTACTCCTGCGGCGCGGAGTTTTGCACGAAGCCAAAGCGGAGAAGGACCGATTTTTACGTTCTTAATAACTCTTGCGGTATATCTCGGGCAGAGTTCTTTATTCAAAACGTTAACTTTGATATAGTCGGATGCCTTTTCGCCCGAAACTTCTTTTACGACGGGATTGGGCAACTTGGTTTCAACACCGAAAGTAGCCGCCGCTTCGCGAGCGATGCCCATATAAGAAAAGCAGTCGGGACGGTTGAAGGTGAGTTCAAATTCAACAACAGTATCGTTGATTTTACAAACGTCGCGGATATCGTCACCCAAGTTGCAATCTTCTTCGAGAATGAATATTCCGTCTTCGATTGCATAGGGAAAATCGTTAACAGTCAAACCGAGTTCGGAAAGCGAACAAAGCATACCCTGCGAGAGCACACCGCGGAGTTTTCCGTTCTTGATTGTTTTACCGCCGGGGAGTTTTGCGCCATCAAGGCAAACAGGCACAATATCGCCCGCTTTTACGTTTTGAGCACCGGTGACAATTTGAAGTTTTTCTTCCTTGCCGACGTCCAACTGACAGATGATAAGATGATCGGAATCGGGGTGAGGTTCGGTTGACATAATTTTGCCAACAACAACATTTTCGATGTCACTTCCGAGAACCTTGTAACCCTCTACTTTTGTGCCCGTCATGGTCATAGCATCGCAGAAGTTTTTTATATCATCGGGCATGTTTACATAATCTTTTAACCAGTTAAGTGATACTTCCATTTACAGTTCCCTCCGATTATTAAAATTGTTTAAGGAAACGGGCATCGTTTTCGAACAAAAGACGAAGGTCGTCGATACCCGACATAACCATTGCAACACGTTCAACGCCCATACCGAATGCAAATCCCGTATAGATATCGGGGTCAATTCCGCCTGCGCGGAGAACTTCGGGGTGAACCATACCCGAACCGAGTATTTCCATCCAACCCTCACCCTTGCACAAACGGCAACCCTTGCCGCCGCAAACGAAGCAGGAAACGTCAACTTCGGCAGACGGTTCGGTGACCGGGAACTTGTGGGGACGGAAGCGAGTTTTGGTTTCGGGACCAAACATTGTCTTTGCAAATTGCGAAAGAATACCCTTCAAGTCGCCCATTGTTATACCTTTATCAACAACAAGACCTTCTAGTTGGTGGAACATGGGCGAGTGCGAAGCATCTGCAACGTCGCTTCTGTAAACTCTGCCGGGGGAGATAATACGAATGGGAGGCGTCATACCGCGCATTGCACGGATTTGTACCGGAGAAGTTTGGGTACGGAGAAGCGTAGATTCGGTGATATAGAATGTATCCTGAAAATCACGCGAGGGGTGGTCGGCAGGTGCATTTAGAGCATCGAAGTTATTTGTAACGGTTTCAACTTCGGGACCTTCCGCAACCGAGAAACCCATATCGATAAAAATTTCGGTCATACGTTCAAGAGCGCGTGTTATGGGGTGAATATGACCTGCGACGGGGTTAACGGCGTTATATGTAACGTCTAACTTTTCGTCAACAAGGCTCTTCGCGAGAGCGAGTTTTTTAAGTTCAGCACCGCGAATTTCAAGCGCTTCTTCGATACTGTTTCTTACTTCATTGGCAATCGCGCCAATAATCGGGCGTTCTTCGTGAGAAAGCGAACCCATACCGCGCAAAATCGCGGTAAGTTCACCTTTTTTGCCAAGGTATTTAATTCTTATTTCTTCAAGAGAAGTTTCGGCGGCGTTGATTTCTGCAACCGCATTTATTTTTATTTGTTCAAGTTGTGATTTCATTACTATGCCTTTCAATCCTTATTCGAGGTAATCTTTTAATTTCTTAGATCTGCTCGGATGGCGGAGTTTGCGCAACGCCTTTGCTTCGATTTGGCGGATACGTTCACGGGTTATATCGAAAACTTTACCCACCTCTTCAAGAGTGCGCGGTCTGCCGTCTTCAAGACCGAAACGGAGTTTAAGCACCGCCTCTTCACGCGGTGTAAGTGTATGAAGAACCTCTAAAAGATGTTCGCGCAACATTTGATAAGATGCTGCATCGGCAGGCGCAGGAGTATTGTCATCGGCAATAAAATCGCCCAAATGCGAATCTTCCTCTTCGCCGATCGGCATTTCAAGGGACACGGGTTCTTGTGCAATTTTAAGAATATCCCTAACCTTATCAACCGGCATATCCATTTCTTTTGCTATTTCTTCATCAAGCGGATCACGTCCTTTTTCTTGCAAAAGTTGGCGCGAAACGCGAAGTACCTTATTTATGGTTTCAACCATGTGTACAGGAATACGTATGGTTCTCGCTTGGTCGGCGATAGCACGTGTGATAGCTTGTCTTATCCACCAAGTAGCGTAGGTCGAGAACTTAAAGCCCTTGCCGTAGTCAAACTTTTCTGCTGCTTTCATAAGACCCAAATTGCCTTCCTGAATCAAATCAAGGAAGAACATACCGCGGTTTACATACCTTTTCGCGATACTAACAACAAGACGGAGGTTTGCCTCGACAAGTTGTTGTTTTGCATACAAATCACCGTTAGACATGCGGTTTGCAAGTTCAAGTTCTTTTTCAGCCGAAAGAAGCGGAACTTTACCGATTTCTTTCAGATACATTCTTACGGGGTCGTCAATCGAAACACCTTCTTGCGTAAGAAGTGTATCGACATCTTCGGGAGTTTCTTCAAAGTCTTCGCTTTCGATATCATCTTCGGAAATATCGAAAACCGCGTTGGCGTGTTCGGTAGCAATTTCTATTCCGTTACGTTCAAGTGCTTCACAAACATTCACCAATTTTTCAATAGAGATATCGGTATCGGAAAGTGCTTCAAGAATTTCGGCAACTTTTATAGTGCCCTTTTCCTTTGCCTCATCGATCCGTTCGCGTCCAAACGCAGACAAATCTTTATCCATTATTGTCCTCCTGTATTTTAGACTTTTTATTTTTTATTTTATTTAAATACTCATTAAGTGCATTTGCAGGGTCTTGTTCAATTCTCTTTTCATATTCGTTACGTTCGCGCAACAATTTCAATGCATCTATATGCGAATTAAGTGCGGTTACGGTGACATCACCCAGCGCAAGACGAGAGGCGCGGCAATTTTCAAGTGCGCCGATTTCCTTCGGTGTCAACACGCCGTCTTTTGAAAGCACGACTTCCCTTCCTTCGACAAATTCGTCGTGGAACAAGTGGAAGATTTTTTTGTTTAATGCAGTCGCAAAATCGTCTTCTGTCAATCGTTTTACCGCTTCGGGACCGAAGTCGCTTCTGATTAAAAGCAAGCCGAGTATCGCTTCTTCATGCGATGCTTCGGAAGAAAAGCGCAATTTATCGGTATTTGCACTTCCGCCGAAGCCGCTTTGTTCGCGCAAGGCGTTATTTACAATGTTTTTCTTTGCCTTTGATTCTTGACGTTTTGCCTTTCGTTCAACCTCATCGTGAAGCGAATTAAACGACAGGCCAAGTTTCTCGGCGGCGCGTGAAGCATAAACTTCCCTCTCGGGACGAGAAGCGAACGTTGCTACAAAAGATGTAACTTCATCAACCGCGCGAAGTTTATCCTCCGCGATGGTAATATCAAAACGCGAAATTATTTCGTTAATTCGGTAATCGATTTGTCCCGACGAGCCGGTCAATTTCGCCCTGAACGAATTAGCACCGAATTTCTTTATATATTCGTCAGGGTCTTTTGCTTCGCTTCCGAGATTGATAATTTTCGTATCAACACCGACTTGGTTTAGCAAATCAATTCCCTTTAACGTGGCTTTTCTGCCAGCCTTATCGATATCGTATGCAAGATAAACGGTTCGGCAATAACGGGCGATAATACGCGCGTGTTCCGAAGTTATCGCTGTACCCAAAGTGGCGATAGCATTATCAAAACCTGCTTGGTGCATCGCTATCGCATCCGGCGCACCTTCGCAGAGTATCAGTGTACCGCTTTCGGTGTTTTTCGCAATATTAAGACCGAAAAGTATTCTGCTTTTCTTAAACACGGGAGTATCTGACGTGTTTATATATTTTCGTTCGTCTTCTTCGTTTAAACGTCTACCGCTGAACGCGACAACTTCGCCGTTTACATCAAAAACGGGAAACATCAATCGGTTACGGAACATATCGTACATTTTACCGTTTTTCTTGCTTTCTCCGCCCAAAAACGCAGTACGAATTTCGAGAGGCGTAAATCCCAACGACATAAGATGCTCACAAAGAGGCGCTTTGCCGTAGGGTGCATCGGGTGCATAGCCGATGCCGAAACGTTTTATGGTAGTTGATGTAAATTGACGTGTTTCAAGATAGGCACGCGCATTAGCACCCGAAGGAGATAACAGAGATTTATAGAAAAACCTCGCCGCTTCTTTATTAAGTTCAAGCATCCTATCACGTTTGACGGTAGGACCTTGTTCTTTACGTGCTTCGTAATTTTCTTCAACTTTAATACCTGCGCGTTTTGCTAAAAACTCGATAGCCTCGCGGTATTCGATATTTTCGGTTTGCATAACAAACGTCACAACATCGCCGCCTGCACCGCAACCGAAGCAGTAATAACTTGACGTCGCAGGAAACACCGTAAAGGAGGGAGTACGTTCGCTGTGGAACGGACAATTTCCGACAAGGTTACTGCCTGCGCGTTTAAGCGTGACTACCCTGCCGATAACGTCTTCTATATTATTGCGAAGTTTAAGTTCTTCTAAAAATTCACGGGTGAACGCCATATTTTTTTCCTCCTTTCAGTTTTGGTTAATGCGAGGAGAGTCAAATCCGAAACGCCTACGGCGGTCATTTTCGGTAACTTTACCCCGTTCTTCCTTGAAATACATTGGTATTCCTTCGTCATCACGTCGCAAATTTCCTCGAAAATTCCTCGCCGTAAGGTGATTTATCAGTTTTGTGTTCAACTCTCCTCGCATTAAGTAATTTTGTTATAGTTCATTTATACTGCCATACACGCGGAACAAAAAGTTCATTAAAGCATCCAAGCGCGTATCTATCAGTCATACCTGCTATAAAATCAGCGGTTATCACGCTTATTCCGTCGCGTTCGGCGTATTTAAAATACTCACGCGGGATCGCTTCGGGGTGCGCGGAAAAATGTTCATAAAGGAAAGTTATCATATTGACAACCTTGCCGTCTTCGCTCTTTGCGGTGGGATTTCTGTATACACGTTCAAACATAAAGTCGCGCAGTTTGTCCATCGCATTACCATACGGTTCAACCATTCCAATACCGTTTTCGACGCCGTTTTGGATAGTCGCGGAAACAAGCGAAGTGATACGTTGACCGTGTTTAGTACCCAAAAGGTCGCTGATTTCTTTCGGGATATCGTTGATATTTAAAATTCCCGCACGAGCAGCATCGTCGATATCGTGATTTATGTAGGCGATTCTGTCGGCAATTTTAATTATTTGCCCCTCTAATGTCGAGGCAGGTTCATCGCCCGTATGACAAAGAATCGCATCGCGGACTTCGAAGGTAAGATTCAAACCCTCGCCTTCGTTTTCCAAGAAATCGACGACACGCAAACTTTGTTCGTTATGCCTAAACCCTTCGGGAAGAAGATAATCAAGTGCGCGTTCGCCAGAATGACCGAACGGAGTGTGACCGAGGTCATGTCCGAGCGCAGATGCTTCGGTAAGGTCTTCGTTAAGACGCAAGGCGCGTGCTATTGTACGCGCGAT
>JAGBUH010000173.1 GCA_017630915.1 Clostridia bacterium | reverse complement strand
GACAAACGTCAATCAACTATGCAATCGGGAAATATATTTCCTTCGTACAAGCGACAAAGTGCATACCCATCTTCGCGCAGCCGACCATAAGCGAGTTGCCCATATTGTAACGCGCGTCGCCCATATATACGAGTTTTTTGCCCGAAAGTGTGCCGAAATGCTCGATAATCGTCATAAAATCGGCAAGAATCTGGGTGGGGTGGAATTCATTGGTCAAGCCGTTCCAAACGGGGACTCCTGCATATTTTGCAAGTTCTTCAACGATTTCCTGACCGAAACCGCGGTATTCGATGCCGTCAAACATTCTGCCGAGCACTCTCGCGGTGTCCGCTATACTTTCCTTTTTGCCGATTTGCGAACCCGACGGATCAAGATATACGGGATGCATACCGAGGTCTGCCGCCGCAACTTCAAACGCGCAACGGGTACGGGTACTCGTTTTTTCGAAAACCAGCGCGATATTCTTGCCCTCGCAAAGACGGTGAGGAATACCCGCCTTTTTCTTTGCTTTTAAGTCAATAGCCAAATCAATAAGACCTTGTATTTCTTCGGGAGTAAAATCAAGAAGTTTTAAAAAACTTTTTGCTTTAAGCATAGCGATTCTCCTTTTTATAATACTTTTGCAAGGAAGTTTTGCAAACGTTCGCACTTCGGCGCGCCGAAAATTTCATCGGGTGAGCCCTCCTCGGCGATAACGCCGTCATCGAGGAACAGTACGCGGTTGGAAACCTCTCTTGCAAATCCCATTTCGTGAGTAACAACGACCATCGTCATGCCTTCACTTGCAAGCTCGCGCATAACGTCGAGAACTTCGCCGACCATTTCGGGGTCGAGCGCACTCGTCGGTTCGTCAAAAAGCATCACGTCGGGCTCCATACAAAGTGCGCGAACGATCGCGACACGTTGTTTTTGACCGCCCGAAAGTTGATTCGGGTAGGCGTCTGCCCTATCGGCAAGACCGACACGGGCGAGAAGTTCTTTCGCCTTCGCCTCGGCTTGTTCCTTGCTGATTTTTTTGAGCATAATGGGTGCGCAGGTGAGGTTATCAAGTATTGTCATGTGGGGGAAAAGGTTAAACTGTTGGAACACCATTCCCATTTTTTGACGGTGAAGGTTCAAGTCCACCTTTTTGTCGGTCAAATCCGCGCCGTCGAACATAATACTGCCGCCGGTGGGAAGTTCGAGCATATTAAGGCAACGCAAAAAGGTCGATTTACCCGAACCCGATGCGCCGATAACGCAAACGACGTCGCCTTTATTGATATCGACGGTCACGCCCTTCAAAACGGCGTTTTTGTCGAACTTCTTTTCGAGATTTTTAACGCTTATAATTACATCGTTCATATTACTTACCTCCCGTCGCTCTTGCGGAGTCTTTTTTCAAGCACGGCAAGAAGCTTAGTCATAATAATGACAAGCGTAAGATAAACCAACGCAAGAAGGATCAACGGATTCACGGCGTCGTTAGTATTTGTACGTATAAGGTTTGCCGCACGGGTAAGGTCGACCACCGTAACGTAACCTGCAACCGAAGTTTCCTTCAAAAGCGCGATACATTCGTTACCGATAGCGGGGAGAATGTTCTTTATCGCCTGCGGAAAGATAACCTTTCGCATCGCCTGCGACTTGGACATACCCAAGCTCCTTGCCGCCTCCATCTGTCCTCTATCGACCGCATTGATGCCGCTTCTGATAAGTTCTGCCATATATGCGCCCGAGTTGATACCGAACGCGATTATCGCAGTCATTATTCCCGTGGTGTCCGACACGAAAATGATAAAATAAAATATCATCAAAAGAACGGTAACGGGGATTCCGCGAATCGCAGTTGTATAGATATCGCAGATAGTGTTCACTACTTTCAATTTTTTGTTATCTTCAGCATAATACTTTGCGATTGCAATAACCGAGCCGATAACAATACCGATCAAAAGAGCGCACAAGGTAATTAAAAGTGTGTTTCCAAAACCCTTTATAAGCATCATATAGTTATCGTCAACTATAAAGGTTTTGTAAAGTTTATCAAGCCAAGCGTTCATTTTTGTTCCTTTCAAAAAGAATTTTAGAGGTTGCTTTTCCGCAACCTCTAAATGGTTTGAGAAATCATTAGGGTTTGGTGTAGGGAGCTTCGTATTTTTCAAAGATAGATTTTATGGTGCCGTCAGCGATGAGTTCATCGATAATCTTATTGATTTCTTCGACAAGGTCCTCAGAGCCGAATGCAAACGCAAAAGCGTAGGGTTCGGTGGTCATAGACTCGTCAAGTATCTTAACGCTGTCGTCGCCCTTGCACATTTCAGCTGCGGTGAGGTCGTCAACGACCCAAGCCGATACCTTGCCCTGAGTAAGAGCAAGTTTCGCATCTTGATTTGCTTCGTACTGGCTGAGAGTATAGCCCTCGCTGCTACAGAACTCTGCTGCTGTGGTGCCGGTCTGAACCGCGATGGTCTTGCCTTCGAGGTCCGCCTTGCCTTTGATGTCGCTGTCTGCCTTAACAACAATGCACTGTGCTGCCAAGCAGTATTCCTTGGTGAAGAGGGTATTTTCTTTACGCTTGTCGGTAACAGAGATACCGGACATACCGCAATCGTACTTGCCGGTCTGAACGCCGGTAAGTACTGCATCGAAGTTAATCTGCTCATAAACGGGAGTCACACCGAGTTTTTCGCAGATAATAGCCATAATGTCGACCTCGATACCTACGATTTTGTCGCCCTCAAGATTTTCAAAGGGAGGAAAGTCGGGGGAAGTTGCGATAACGAGTTTGCCTGCTTCTTTAACTTCTGCAAGGGTTGCGCCCTTTGCACCGCAGCCGGTGAAGCATACTGCTACGAAAATTACGGAAAGTAAGAGTGCTAATACTTTTTTCATTGTAAAAATACCTTTCAATTTTGTTTTTTGTTAATTTGTTTTTATTTATTTAAGTTCGGTTTCTACGAACGTTATTTGTTGTTCAATCGAGGAAAGCGAAGTTCCGCCGACCGAGATGCGTTTTGCAACGCAGGTTTCAAGCGAAATTTCCTCAAAAATGTCACTATCAAACAGTTCGGAATACGATTTGTATTCGTCAAGAGTCAAATTTTCAAGAACACATCGTCGTTTGATACATTCGGCAACGATCGTGCCCGAAATTTTATACGCCGAACGGAACGGAAGACCTTTTTTGACGAGATAGTCGGCAAGGTCGGTCGCATTGATAAAACCTTCCTGCGCCGCGCGTTTCATATTGTCGGGTAACACGCGCATCGTTTCAATCATCGGAATCGCGATACCAAGGCACATCTTGACCGTATCGACAGCATCGAAAACGCCTTCCTTGTCTTCCTGCATATCCTTGTTATATGCAAGCGGCAATCCTTTGAGTACGGTGAGAAGTCCGACGAGGTCGCCATATACACGTCCCGTTTTACCTCTGATCAATTCCGCCATATCGGGATTCTTCTTTTGAGGCATTATCGACGAACCCGTCGTGTATGCATCGGAAAGCTCAATAAACTTGAATTCCCAACTCGACCAGAGGATAATTTCCTCGGAAAGTCGCGAGAGGTGCATCATAAGTATCGAACAGCAACCCATAAATTCGACACAGAAGTCGCGGTCGGAAACGCCGTCAAGACTGTTCATACAGATACCGTCAAAACCAAGTTGTTTTGCCTCGAAATATCGGTCGGTGTCGTAGGTTGTACCCGCAAGTGCGCAACAGCCAATCGGCGACATGTTCATTCGCTTCGACATGTCTTTAAATCTGTCGATGTCGCGGAGCAACATCATACAGTACGCCAACAGATGTTGAGCAAAGGTTATCGGTTGAGCACGTTGCAAGTGAGTGTACCCCGGCATTATCGTGGTCTTGTTCGCCTTGATTTGCAAGAGCATCGACGAAACAAGCTGTCGAATCAAGTCGATGATCGTTTCGGTTTCCTCGCGGAGATTCATTCTCAAATCGAGTGCAACTTGGTCGTTACGGCTTCTCGCGGTATGAAGTTTTTTACCGACGTCGCCCAATCTTTCGGTAAGCACCTGCTCGACAAACATGTGAATATCTTCACATTCCATATTTATCGGAAGTTCGCCCGATTCGATATCGTTAAGTATCGTATCAAGTCCCGAAATAAGTGTATCGGCTTCGTCTTGGCTGATAATTCCCTTCGCGCCTAACATCGCGGCGTGCGCCATGCTGCCTTTGATGTCCTGACGGTACATTCTCGAATCGAAGCTGATTGAGGAATTGAAATCGTCTGCCAATTTGTCGGTTGCGCCGGCAGTTCTGCCTGCCCACATTTTAACCGCCATATTGTTTTCTCCGTTTAAGGTTTTAGATTAAAGTTTACCCTGTTCGCGAAGCGCCTGAACCTGAGTGGGAAGACCCCAAAGGTTGATAAAGCCCTCTGCTTGTTTTTGGTCGTAATCGCTTTCGTCGAAGGTAACCAAGGTTTCGGAATACAAAGAATAGGGAGAGGTGGTTCCCGCAGGAATGATGTTACCCTTGTAGAGCTTCAACTTAACGGTACCTGTAACGTACTTGTTACTTTCGTTTGCAAACGCGGTGAGCGCTTCTTGCAAGGGGGAGTACCATTTACCGTTGTAGATGAGGTCGGCGTAGTCAACAGCCAACTTTTGCTTAACATGGAGAGTGTCCTTGTCAACGGTAAGCATTTCGAGCATTTCGTGCGCGAAGTAGAGGATTGTTCCGCCGGGAGTTTCATAAACGCCGCGGTCTTTCATACCGACCAAACGGTTTTCAACGATGTCGATGATACCGATACCGTTTGCACCGCCGACTTTGTTAAGTTCAGCGATAATCTTCGACGCCTTCATCTTTTCGCCGTTGAATGCAACGGGAGCGCCTGCTTCGAAGTCGATAGAAATATATGTAGGTTCATCGGGAGCCATCATCGGCGAAACGCCCATTTCAAGGAAACCGGGCTTATCGTAAAGCGGTTCGTTTGCGGGATCTTCAAGATCCAAACCTTCGTGGCTCAAATGCCAGAGGTTCTTATCCTTGGAATAGTTAGTTTCACGCGAGATTTTAAGAGGAACGTTATGCGCTTCGGCATAATCGATTTCTTCGTCACGGGATTTGATATCCCATTCGCGCCAAGGAGCGATTATCTTCATTTCGGGAGCGAAACGCTTGATAGCGAGTTCGAAACGAACTTGATCGTTACCCTTACCTGTTGCGCCGTGGCAGATAGCATCAGCACCTTCGGCAATCGCGATTTCAGCAAGTTTCTTACCGATAACGGGACGCGCAAAAGCGGTACCGAGCAGATACGTTTCATATTTCGCATCCATTTTAAGAGCAGGAATGATAATTTCGTCAACCATTTCGTCAACGAGATCGGCAACGATGAGTTTACTTGCGCCGGTTTTGATCGCCTTTTCTTCAAGACCTTCGAGTTCGTCTGCCTGACCGACGTTACCCGCAACGGCAATAATTTCGGGGTTGTTGTAGTTTTCTTTCAACCACGGAATAATAATCGAGGTATCAAGACCTCCCGAATATGCAAGTACAACTTTTTTGATATTATCTTTGTTCATTTTCTTCGCCTCTTGATCATTTTTTCATTTTGCGTTGCTATTATAAACCCCAAAAATCCGTTTGTCAAGGGGTAAAATGAAAAAATATTCAATAATTTTCACATTTTCACAAATATTCTGCATATTTCTTCGCATATCGTGCATAATTATGCATTTATGCAATTTTTTTGTATATTTTTATAGCATTGCTTATACCCTCATAGATCGAGAACGGGGAAATCCTTTCCAAATTCTTTTTTGACGTTATAATATTAAAAGGAGAGGTTCGCCCTCTCCTTTGTTTATTTCTTTTTTATAAAATAAAGGACAAGTTTTGTTATCGCCGCGCACAGAATCGAAATCGGTATACCGACAATAATTCCAACCAACGCGGTCATATCTTCGATATCGATACAAATTGTACCGACGGCAAACAACAAATGAGCAACAAGCAATATCAGATGCGGTATGATGACCTTGCCCGTATATTTGCAAGAACCAACACCGTAAATAATCGAAACAAACGGGGTTACGAGCATATAAAACAACCGAGGTCCATTTAACCCTGTAATCTCCGCCGTTCTCGTATCCAAAAGACACCACACCAAAAAACCGCCGAAGTAAATAAGCGCAAACGTAATTAAATTGAGGTGTTTTTTATCCATACTCGTAATATAATCGCCGATTTTGTTCTTCTTACCCACTAAAAAATCACTTCCTCATATTCTCGGCCACCGAGCTCAAACGGCGTCTTTGCTCGACGAAGCGGTCAAACACCAACAATCTCGCCGCGACAGACGCCAATATTCGCAGAAGCGCGACCTTGCGTGAAGGCGAATCGGGTATCGAATGTATAGGATAGGATTCCGGCAAAGCCAAACTCTTTACCTCATATTCTATCTCTTCGCAGAGGGTGTTATATCCCTCGGCAACGTCAAACATTCTCGTCACAACCTCGATAGATTCCGAAATATACGACAGCGGAAGCATACGTTTGCAGATACATATAACCACAAGTTTAGCAAGATGCTCTCTGTCGTACTTTTTCTTCTTCGGGGGATGCAGCACGCCGTTCTTGACGTAGTTGTTAATCATCGCAGGGGTGATAAGCGATTCGTCGGAGTTGAGATTGAACACGGCAAGTTTCTCGCAGATAAACGCGATAACCTGATCAATATAGAGTTCAAACGCGGGAAACTCCTCCCAGCGCGGAATGTGTATGTTTTTTATATCTTCTGCCCTTACGTTCATTTCTTTTTTCTCCAAAGTGTTTGATATTATAAATAATAACATCCAAACGACAAATTGTCAACCGAACCAAGTGAAACTTCAAAAAATGTTTTCGGAAAATCACGCAAAGTTATTGACATGGTTCGCCAAACCATGTATAATAGTTTAGCAAACCAAAACACTTTTGCAAAGGAGAAATCAATTATGCCGAAGAATGTTCTTGCACAAAAAACACCCGAACTTACAAAACCGACAAGTATAAAGCATCTTCTTCAAATCGCCGTTGACGAAGCGGCTGACAAGATCGCGTTCAAATACCGCACAAGCGACGGTATCCGCGAAGTTACTTTCAAAGAGTTCCAAACCGAAACCTTTTGGCTCGGCACTGCGCTCAACTCGTTAGGTCTTGCAAAGGGCCACATCGGTTGCGCCGCTGAAAACAGCTATAACTGGATTCTCGTTTACCTCACCGCGTTGCAGAGCGAGGGCGTTTTCTGTCCTATCGACAAGGAGCTTCCCGATTCCGACCTCATCAACGTAGTTCACGGCGGTGACGACGAAATCGTTTTCTGCGACAAAAAGCGCGAAGAAAACTTCAAGCGCATCCGCGACCAACTCCCCAACGTTAAATATTTTATCTGCTTCGACCGTGAAGAAGACGAAGGCGAATTCCTTTCGTTTGCAAAACTTTTCGCAAAGGGCAAAGAACTTTACGAAAACGGTGACAGAAGTTATTGCGAAATGAAAACCGCCGATATGCAAGCGCTTAAAATGCTTATCTACACTTCGGGCACAACAGGACTTGCAAAGGGCGTTATGCTTTCCGAACACAACCTCGTATCGCTCGTTCATTACGGACTCAAACTCGCAAGTATCCGCGAAGTCGGTCTTTCGGTACTTCCCTATCACCATTCCTATGAAGCGGTTGCAGGTATCTTGGTTGCAATCCACCGCCACTCCACTCTTTGTATCAACGACAGTTTGAAGCGTATCGTTAAAAACCTTGCGCTTTACAAACCGAGTTATATGTACGTTGTTCCCGCGCTTATTGAGGTTCTCTATCGCAGAATGAACGCGAGTATCGAGGAAAAAGGCAAGACCAAAACCATTAAAATCGCTATTAAACTCTCGCGTTTCCTCCGTGCTATCGGCATAGACGCACGTCGTAAGATTTTTGCAGAACTTCATAACGCTTTGGGCGGAAATCTGGTGAAACTCGTTTGCGGCGGTGCGCCGTTACGTGCCGAAATCGCTGATTTCTTTGACGACATCGGTATCCTCGTTACAAACGGTTACGGCATCACCGAATGTTCCCCTCTCGTTTCGGTAAATACCGACTTCATCAACGACCCCAAGACAATCGGTTTCCCGATGGAATGTATCGACGTTCGTATCGACGATCCCAACGAGGATGAAGAAGGCGAAATCTGCGTCAAGGGCGACATCGTTATGCTCGGTTACTATAAGAACGAAGAAGCAACCGCAGAAGTATTCACCGAAGACGGTTACTTCCGCACCGGCGACTATGGTAAGATTAACAAAAAAGGTCAAATTATCATCACCGGCAGAAAGAAAAATATTATCATTCTCGGCAACGGTAAAAACATTTACCCCGAAGAACTCGAAGATTATATCGGTTCTATCCCCTACGTGCTCGAAAACATCGTTTACGCTTCCCGCGATGAAGTGGGAACAGAAGCGGCTCTCGCCGTTCAATGCGTACTCGCTGACGAAGTGTTGGAAGGCGCAAATATGGAGGAACTTCAAGCAAAACTCAAACACGACGTTTTCAACGTTCTTTCCGAACTTCCCACCTATAAGCAAATCAATAACGTTATCATTCGCGAAACCCCGTTTGTCAAGACCACGACGAATAAGATCCGCCGTGCAAAAGACGGAAGCCCGATGTAACGGCAATAAAAAACGAACACAAGCGTTTCGGTTCTCCTTTTCATACTCCTTTCTTACACCCAAACTCCCCGAAACGTGAAATATAGCGAGAGGAAAACTTTCTTTAAAGTTTTCCTCTCTCGCTCTCTTTTCAAAATTTTTCGTGATATAAATTAATATTAAAAGTTACAAAGTTTTAAAGCAAGACTTTTTCAAAAAGTTCCGCTTTTTTGTGTTAGATTATTTCGTTTTATTGCATTTGTTCGTTTTCAGGGCTATACACGATGATTGGCTCGAAGAAGCTTTTGGAAGTCACAGTTGCGTTTTCACCATACAATATTTCGAGTGTCTTATTACCGTATTTGTCATACTCGCATTCAACTTTGGATGATACAACGCCGTTTTTGTTATAGTAAACGTAAAGCGTAATATTTCCGTTTTCATCATATTCGTATTCTTCTTTGACTGCTATAACGCCGTTTTGGTCATAGTGAGCCCCAAGTATAATGTTGCCGTTTTGGTCAAATTCGCTTTCTATTTTATAGTACACATCGCCGTTTTCGCCATAGTCAACGTGAAGGGTAACATTTCCGTTTTTGTCGTATTCGTTTTTATAGTCTATATCGCCGTTTTCGTCATAGCGGACGCAAAGCGTCTTATTTCCATCTTGGTCATATTCGTATTCGAATTCGGCTTTGGATGTTATAACGCCGTTTTCGTCATAGATAACCCCAAACGTGATATTTCCGTTTTCGTCATAGCGGCGCTCTTCTTTGGATACTATAACGCCGTTTTCATCATAATAAATGTCAAGCGTTTTGTTTCCGTTTTCATCATATTCGCATTCGTTTTTGTATGCCGTATCGCCGTTTTTGTAGTAATCGTAAAGCGTCCTATTTCCCTCTTCGTCATATTCGCATTCTTCTTTGACTATTATAACGCTGTTTTCACCATAGCGAATAAAAAACGTTTTATTTCCGTTTTCATCGTACTCCGATTCCGATTTGGCTATTATTATGCCGTTGGCATAGCGAATATAACGCGTTTGATTTCCGTTTTCGTCATATTCGAACTCGTCCTTGTAGGATATATCGCCTTTTTCATCATAATAAACGCAAAGCGTCAATTTTCCGTTTTCGTTATACTTGTATTCGTTTTTATAGTCCACATCGCCGTTTTCGTCATAGCGAACTTTAAGCGCTATTTTTCCGTTTTCATCATATTCGTATTCTCCCTTAGCTATTATAACGTTTTTGTCATAGAACTCCGTTCTTATGCATTGGGAAATCACATTAAAATCTCGGAGCAGTTCATTGCTATTTTCATAACCGTTGCATTTCTTTAAACAGGAATACGCCTCTGTGTAGTTGCCCGAGTCAATGTACTTCAACGCATCGGAATAGTAGTCTTGTGCAGTGTATTCTTTTGCATCTTTTGAACTTTCTACACTCTGCTCGGCACTTGAAGCATTTTCGTCTCCTTTACAGCCGACTAACAAAATCGAAAATAATGTTGCAATAACCAAAAGTATCTCAACAAAACGTTTTTTCATATAGCCCCCTCCTTTATTTCATTTTACCACGCGCAAATCAACCCGTCCACTCTCTTTTTCTACAAAAATGCAAAACCGCTTTTGTCACCATAACACAAAATCATATAGCAAATGTGCGTTTCACGGTTGTTGTAATACCCTTCTTCCCACCAACCACACAAAACTGCTTGAATACAACCACTATTTGTGCTATAATACCGTCACACACCACGTAATAATGGGAGAACATAAATGAACCATAAACTCAACTTCGTGAAATTTTTCGCGTGTGTCGGCGTGATTTATATTCACATACCCTTTCCCGAACTTTTTGGGCAAATTGTTATGAAGGCAGCGGCTTTTGCCGTGCCGATATTCTATATGACCGCAGGATATTACGCATTCGGTAATAATTGCGAAGTCGTCAAACGCCGATTAACTAAAATTGTTAAAATATTCATCTCCGCCCTCGCATTGTTTGTTGCATTCGCGTTGCTCGATGCATTTATGGATAACGAACTCGCCGCGTGGTTCGATAAAAATTTCACGTGGTTTGCGATTGTAAAAGCGGTCTGCTTCTCTACAATAGAGTTTGCCGTACCGTTGTGGTATCTTATCGCGATGATCGAAACCTATATCGTATGGTATTTGGTCGTGAAGAAACAAAAAGAGCAGAATCTTTTAAAACTGCTGCCTTTTCTGTTTGTCTTGCAAATAGTCATTACCGCCTACTGCGAAACCGTGCAGGTTGATTGGTTTTGGAAGATGAACTTCATAATTCGTGCACTCCCTTGGTTTTTGTTGGGATATTATCTCCACACCGACAAATCCCAAAAATTGCGGAACATCAAATCGGGAAATCTTGTGTTTTTGATAATCGTCGGGGTTGTTATTTCAATCCTCCCCATCGCATTCGGTATTCGTTTGGAATTTAGCGGTTTAGGATATCTCCCCTGCGCGTTCGGTCTGTTCGCCTTGACATTGAAGAACCCGAGCCAACATATCTGCAAACCGATTGAATATATCGGCGAAAAACTTTCGCTTAATATTTATATCTTCCACGTTCCGCTATCGAGTGTGATAGGCGTGTTCGCAAAAGCATTTGGGATTGATGTCACGGGTGATTTGTGGGGTTGGTGTCAACCGTTTGCCGTTTTGGTTTGCTCGATTTTCGCTTCGTGGGTGTTACACATTATGCTCAACACACTAAAACAACGAAGAAAACACTCCACTGCTTCGGCGTAATACGAAAAAGGGACTTCAACCGAAGTCCCTTTTGTGTTTGTTGCGCATATCCTTCAACGGCGTGTCATTCCGAGCGAGCAATGCGAACCGTGTCATTCTGAGCGAGTGAAACGAGTCGAAGAATATAACGATGAGGGTATATCCTTCGACTGCGACGGTTAAAAACCGTCTCCGCTCAGGATGACAGGTTATCTCTTATCAAAGCTCGGGTTATACGCGTAAAAGTTCTTGTAATCGAGGTTATCTTGAACGATACGAAGCGCGTCACCGAAATCAACTCC
This sequence comes from Clostridia bacterium, assembly GCA_017630915.1. GTDB lineage: Bacteria > Bacillota > Clostridia > Oscillospirales > CAG-382 > Coliplasma. The sequence goes on along the minus strand of JAGBUH010000173.1, from coordinate 7,804 downwards.
CACAAAACATTGACACTGTCTTTGGAAACGTGTATAATAAATAAAAACATCAAAAGTAAAAGATTAACAAGGTGAGGGAATTATGAGTTTACAGCGTGTCTTGATTATTGCACTTGCTCTTATTATGACTATTGCATCTTTTTTGACCGCGTTTTCGGTATTTGCCGAACAACCCGAATTTTCGATAGGCGACGTTAACGCTGACGGCGAAATCAACAGTGCGGACTATCTTCTTATTAAACGCGCGTGTTTTGGCACATATAAGTTGAACGGCGAAGAAATCACACGCGCCGATATCAACGGAAGCGATGTTATCGATTCTGCTGACTACCTGCTTCTTAAACGCGTATGCTTTGGAACATATGTAATTCCAACACCCGATGACAATAAACCGCCCTCAAATAATACCGAAGAATACACCAAGGGGCTTAGACTTGGAGAGTGTATGTGGGGCAACGGATATTCTGTTTGGGGAATAGGAACGGCCACAGATACTGACATTATTATTCCTAGTACATACAATGGGAAACCCGTTATAGAAATATATGAGAATGCTTTTAAAGACTGTACAAATATCATAAGTGTTTCAATTCCGTCAAGTGTATTAACAATTGGCACGGAGGCTTTTAGCGGATGCATATCTCTCGAAACAGTTTCTATTACCGAAGGTTTAACAGGGATACAGTCCAAAGCGTTTTATAATTGTGATTCTTTAAAACAAATAAACGTTCCTAATAGTATCGAAAATATTTCCAAAGATTCTTTTGAGGATTGTGATAATTTAAAGTATAACGAGTTTAATGACGGTCTTTATCTTGGAAACCAATCAAATCCTTATGTTGTTTTAATGACCGCAAAATCTTGTGAGGATTTATTTATAAATAACGAAACTGCCATTATCGCACATAATGCATTAAGCGATAATTTAGAAATTAAACAAGTGGTTGTTTCTGACAGTGTACGATTCATTGGACGCAATGCTTTCCTTGGATGCAAAAATCTAACCAATATAACTTTTGGCGATGGATTGGAAAGGATATATATAAACGCTTTTAAAAATTGTACCGCTCTAAAATTAGCTGTTTTTTCACCAAATCACACTTGGGGTGTTAACAAATACGGATACAATACAAACTTAACTATAATACCAACTAATGACGCCAACACGAATGCTTATAATCTTAAAAATAAATATTGCGAATATTTTTGGGAAAGAGCTAAATAAATGTGTGAAATCTACATAAATCACAAGAAATGTGTCATCAAAAACAAACGGTGCGTTTCGAAAACGGAGTTGCTATGGAAAGAATATTTTGGGTAAAAAATGGCGAATTAAAGACCGTCAACGATTGGTTGCAGAAAGGCGGGAGAGTAAAGTCGATTCATCCCGTTGCCGAAACCATTTCCTCGTATGGTTATTCGGGAAATGGCGAAGATATGTACAATACGGACGAACATGGATATAATGTAGGCGACATATACGCATATATTGTTATAGAGTTTGATTGATTATTTAAAAGTTTTTGGGATTTTAAAAGGGGCTTTTTCAAAAAGCCCCTTTTGTTATGCGTGTTATCTCTTATCAAAGCTCGGGTTATAAGCGTAAAAGTTCTTATAATCGAGGTTATCCTGAACGATACGCAACGCATCACCGAAGTTAGCGATTCAAAAAGATCAGCGAGAGTGGTTGATTTATAAGGAAATTTGTGATATAATGCAATTTATAAAAAATGATTTCAAGAGGTTTTTTATGTTCAAGAAAAAAATGGTAGTGTCACAGACCATGTCTAAACAACAGCGCGAAAATAGCAACGCTATATTCGAACCGACCAACGCACCCAATTGTGTAAAGCAATTGGATACGAAATCGTATTGGCTAAACAATAAAGATGTGCAAGAAAATTTTGTAGCACTTTTTATTGCGGACTTTAAACCGTATGATACACAGCAAATCGGTATTTGGGAACCCACTAATCAACCCATATTAATACACGAAGAAATTGATGGACATTACGTATCACGCTATCGGCTTCTTAAAATACTATCTTTTAAAGAAGTAAGAAACTACGCCAAGAAGAGCTGCGATGTGGTTAGTGTTTCTGCGCGTAACTTTTTTGAAATTGACAAAGGTAATTGGAGAGAACTTGTTGACAAAGCAATTAGCTCATTTGTTGATAAAGCAATTGGCAGAAAAGAAACAGAAAAAAGAAGGGCACAAAAACGGCAAGATTCGTATTTAGCGGGAAAAGATATTACATATAACGTGGAAAAAACCCGATGTGCGGAAACTACCGATTTAATGAGAACCTTTCTGAAAGATAAAAATTATGACATCGTATTTAGCGAAAACAAAATGACTATCGTTAAGCATAGCGATGACCCTTGGAATCATTTTAATGAATTTATAGCAAAGTCAGATGGCATATATAACTATGCGGAAGTTCAAATGGGCGGATATGAAGAAAAGAAACGTGTCTCGTGTCAAGATTTTGGAACAGCATGTTTTTTGATGTTAGCGTTTTTTATAATTCGGGAGAATTTAACTGACCGATTAATGTCTATGTCTTTTGCAAGGGATTGTGCCGTTTTTGTGATTGAACATTCTGCTGATTATTGGAATGGGCAATTTATAATAGACCAAGTGGCTTCCTTTATGAAATGATTTTTTTGCATATTTCAATGTAGTTATAATTTTAAAAGTTTTTGGGGATTTTAAAAGGGGTGTTTTTGAAAAAACACCCCTTTTTGTTATGCCGTTTTAGCGTTTGTCGAATGACGGATTATAAGCGTAAAAGTTCTTGTAATCAAGGTTATCCTGAACGATACGCAACGCATCGCCGAAGCGTTGGAAGTGTACAATTTCGCGCTCTCTGAGGAAGCGAATCGGATCGGCTACGTCGCGGTCGTCGCAAAAACGAAGGATGTTGTCATAGGTTTTTCTTGCTTTTTGTTCTGCCGCAAGGTCTTCCGACAAATCGGCGATAGGGTCGCCCGTCGATTGAAACGTATTAGCCGACCAAGGCACACCGCTTGCCGCGACGGGATAAAGTCCGGTCGTGTGGTCAACGAAATAGGCATCGAATCCGCCCTCTTTAATCTGTTCGGGCGTAAGATTGCGCGTGAGTTGATACACAATCGTGCAAATCATCTCCATGTGAGCCAACTCTTCGGTACCTATATCAGTCAAGATACCGATTGCTTCGTTATAGGGCATGCTGTAACGTTGCGAGAGGTATCTCATCGCCGCGCCGAGTTCACCGTCGGGGCCACCAAACTGGGTAATAATGAGTTTTGCCAACGCAGGATTCGGATTTTTTATATTCACGGGGTATTGAAGTTTTTTATCGTAAGTCCACATCGGTCAGTCCTCCTGATTCTGCCAAGGCCATTTACCCTTGACCCAATTCCAATAATCTCCGCCGCCTGCGGATTCCTTAGTCAGAGGACCATAAAGCCCTTCGTATTGCTCGACAGCCTCTTTCATCGACTTGATGGCGCGAGCGTGTTTATTCAAAGCCTGTTGGTTATCGGGATGGCAATCAAGGTAAAGAGCACATTCATGCGCCGTAAACGCATACATTTGGATCTTTCTCATAAGAGATTCGCGTCTGTTGTTATTGTTCATCATCGTGCAATACCTCTCTTTCCACCGTAAAAAGGCAGATCAAGTTCTTCGAAAAGCGTACCGCGAGAAAGCGCTTTTTCTTCGTCGTAAAGCTTTTCGAAACGTTGGTACGGCACATACATCATCGCAAGCGAAACCTTTGCGGGGAAACTGCTTTCCATAGGCATTTCAGGCATATTTGGTGCCATATCCATGCAATAAAGGCCGTATTCTTTTGATTCCATATCTCTTTTCCTTTCGAGTTTTTTCATCAAGAAGCGCGATTGCGCTCCTCATTGACAGTATATGCACTCATGTCAACAACGCGCGAAGTATAAACGCAAAACGATGTTGACAAACAAAAAAAGATATGGTATATTTAATGTTGCACGGCCCGTTAGTCAAGTGGCCAAGACGTCGCCCTCTCACGGCGAAGGCAGGGGTTCGACTCCCCTACGGGTCACCAAGAAAAAAAGTCTCTTTTGTCAGTAGACAAAAGGGACTTTTTTCAATGATATCCGTTCCCTGTGGTCACGGCACAATTATTTCAAAACAGCGTTTACTTTTTAACCTCACCGAGTTGAAGAATCGTGCAAACCACGTGCGCAACAAAGCAAACCAAAGCGGCTATCATTGCAATATATGCAGCTACGTCATTGTGAATCAAACCGAAAAAGAAATACATTGTTCCGACATCGCCTGCATCGGGGAAAAGAAGATATGCAAAAACAAAAGAAACGTAGGAAAGCGCGGTATAGGTCTTCAATTTTGCAGAAAGATGCAGTTTTTTCAAAACCGAGATGTTAATAATTACAAATGCAACCAAATGGACAATCGGGAACAATATCATAGTCAAAAATACTCTGATCCATCCAAGATTAAAAATCCATGAAGGTATCATGATTACGACACAAACAAGCATCAAAATGAAATATACGATAGTTATGGGTTGATTTAGTTTCTTCAACTTCAAAAACGTGCGGACAAATGCCACAATGCAAACAATAGGAACGCACAGAATAAGAGCAAAAAGTAAAATCCCTAATGCTTTCCACAAAAACATAGATATATTTATATCCATAATAAGTCCCCCCAATCAATACATCAACGCCTCGGTATTGTCCTCGGAATATTCGATTTCTTCCGAAATAATACTTGCCAACACCGCAATATCCGCCAACGATGCGGAGTTTTGAGATGCGATTAACGAAGCGAGTAACCGCTCGCAAAACAAGCAAAATGACAACCGACAGGCAAAATCTTCTTCATCAAACGCTTCTGTACAATGACGGTATATAAAGTATGCTAACGCACGTTCCAAATAATCATTCTTTCCTTCGGGACGGTTTTTTGATGAATATGTGAGGAATAAATCCCTGTGCGAAGCATCAAGATATTCCAGCGAACCGATTATTTCCAACCATTCTGAGTCGTCGCCCGAATCAAGCCCGTATTCGCGGTAAATCCGTTCGAGTTTCGTTTTGTAATCGCTCTCGCTTTTCAAAATGCGATATATCTTCGCGCGTTCGGCACGACCGTCGAAGCCGACTTCGTCTTCAACCGCATCTACTTCGCCGATTTCTTCAAAAACGTCGTAATTTTGCGAGGATAAAATAAGCTCAGCCGCTTCCCTACACGACATACCGAGTCCCACCTCGGCAACCGCCGTATAATTGTAAAACCTCGGATGTTCGCGGCAGATGTTGCAGAGATGATCCTCGCCAACGTTGAGAATTATTTTGCATAATCCCTTTTCGTCAAGATGCGGACACTTTTCATTCTCACAAAGTTTAAAATGCGCCCCACCCTCCAAAGAAATGCTGTTTTTTATGTCAATTCCGTACCCTTTTTCGAACTTTTGGTATTTTCGATACGTCGTTTCGTCGATATCTATTTCCCAACCGATGCAGCAACTGTGTTCGCATCTGTCGGCAATACATTTAAATTTTTTGTAATATTCGGGAGCGTAAAGTTTCATATTCAATGCCCATGTTAAATAGTAAAATCGTAAATCCAACGCTTAAATGCAATCGAATTATATCATAAAACAAAGTCTTTTTCAATATTACTCCGTATTTGTTGTAGGAACGTATTATAGCTAAATAAAAAGCTGAATGGGCTCGCCGATGCGTTCTCGATATAGTGTCAAAAATTGGTGTACTATAAGCAAAGAAAAACCGCCGAGGATTGCTCGGCGATTTCTTTCTTCAACATCCCAACGCTTCGTTGAGTTTGTAACAATGGATTGATAATTGTTTTTTCGTAAAATAGGTGGTATAATAAAATCACACCGGTGATAAACAAACATTGGAGGTGCTTTTATGCAACTTACATTAGGGCAAAAAATACGCGAGCTACGCAAACGCGACGGACGAACACAAGAAGCTCTTGCAGAAGCTTTTGGCGTAACTTCTCAAGCGATATCCCGTTGGGAAGCAAACGGCGGTTATCCCGATATGGAAATGATACCTGCAATCGCGAATTATTTTCACGTTTCTATCGACGAGTTATTCGGATATCATTCCGACCGAGAAGAAAAAATAAAAAACATTTTAGAAAAAACTAATAAGGTTCTCAGAAACCAAGGATTTCAGCTTTATCAGGGAAGCATATCCGAAGAAGTTGAAAGCTGTATCGATATGCTACGCATAGCCGCTGACGAGTTTCCTAACGAACCAAGAATACTCTCGGAACTTGCGCATTCTCTTTACACATGGGGTTTCAACAAATATGGAATAAAGACCAATTATGATAGAGAATCGGGCATATTGCGCTACGATACCGAACACAATTCGCAAAATCCATATTTCCAAGAAGCGTTATCAGCGTTCGAAAAACTATTAAAAGCAGGTCCGTCTCCAAAGGTTCGTGAAATAGCTATACTCAGAATGACCTCGCTGTATATGCAAGTGGGGAAATACAAGGAGGCAAAGGCGTTGGCAGAAGCACAAAGCTCTCTCGTTATCAGCAAGGAAATGCTAATGCCAAACACAGCCGACGGCGAAGAAATGATGAGGTATCAAGCCGAACGAGTTATGTCATTACTTTGTGAACTTCGCATAGCCGTTTCCAACGCTCTGGCTTCAAAGATAAGTCTTTACGATTCTGATTTCGGACAAAAAATGGAATCTGCGCTTATAACCCTATTCGAAACGATCTTCAATGACGGCAGATGCGGTGAATATCATCAAAATATAGGTAATCTATATATGCATTTGGCACATCACGAATCCCATATCAAGGAAGATTATAAAAAGGCACTTGAATATTTCGAAAAAGGATTCGAACATTTCAAAGAATACGAAAAAATTTGCAACAAAGGCGATTACTCCTATTCTGCGCCGTTAGTAGCACACTTGAAACCTATCGAAAAGGACGATTTGCGCCCCCTTGGAGAGAACTTCTGGCAGAAAGAGGTTATACACTTCCCCGAAGACTTCAAAAGCGAATTACGCAAGAACAAAAAATATGCAATATGCTTTGAATAGCATATAAAAACCACCGCCGAGGAAGTTTAATCCTCGGCGGTATTTTATCGTTTTTATTATATGACTTAGGTATTGAAAAAATCAATTGTCAGCTTCATCAAAATATATACACTGTTTTAAGCATTCTCCGCAGTTTGTACAGCTTTCATCTACGAGCGGAGAAGAAAATCCGTGTTTGTTCTTCTCAAACGTAATATGTTCATAACTACAAGCGCGGCAACCCGTGCATATAGCTAATTTAACTACTTTCATTATGTTATTCATTTTCAGACTCCTAACAAATTGTTGTTTGCAGTATATCAGTTGCAAATTTAAAAGTCAAGCAATAGAGAATTGCGCTCATAAAATAATCCCAAGTGTTCAAATCTTAGGTGTTATAGTTTGCTGCACTTTTGATGATGTAGCAGACAGAACGGTTGGGGCGGTCTTGGAACGGGTGAAATCGCAACCAATGCCCCAAACAAACGTGCGTCGTAATCATATTACAAGTGCAGAAAAATTTGTATAAAATTTGTTGATATTTTTAGTGAAATTCCGACTTCGTCGGAGTGATATTATGCCTGACGGCATAGTGATATTTTTGCTAACGCAAAAGTGATATTATATTCGCCTTTTTAACTGCCCAAAGGGCAATATAACTGCCGAAAGGCAATATAACGCACCGTAGGTGCATATAACTCGTCGCGAAAGCGGCGAATATAACTGAAAAAAG
>JAGBUH010000172.1 GCA_017630915.1 Clostridia bacterium | reverse complement strand
GTCATCAAAACGGGGCTTTCGATAAGTTCGCCGAAATTCCCGTCAAACTTCTTCATATCGGCAATCATCATTGGGCGCAATAACCGTTCGGAAATGTAATCGCGCGCGGTTATGCCTTTAATATACATCAAGCAAAAACGCGCGCCCGTCACTCCGCTTTCACGGCATACAAAATCCTCGCAGTCCGACAACGCAGCTACTACACCGTTATAAAAATCTTCATAGGCGTTATTCATGATTCACCCTCTTAAAATATTTTCCTTATTTATTCCCAAAAACACGTCATAATAACCGTCAAAAACTATTGACATAATTCGTTTGTTGTTATAAAATATTGTAGAAATATGTAATTCGGAGGAGCAATATGGCAAATCGCAATCGCAAAAACAAAGGCAACGGTTTTCTCGTGGCTTTTTTGTGTCTTCCCCTTGCCGTTATCCTTTGTTTTACAATATACTATTCTTCGCTTGATAGCGTTGACAGGGTTGTTTTAGATACACCCGGCGCCGATGAAGTCAATTACGACACGCAGGAAGACGTTGACTTTTTCATCAACATGCTTAAAAAATCGCTCCCGATAAGTTCCGCCATGCGCGACGTTTCGGGCGAAGAAGCGGTTGACATAACGTTGTACACAGGTGACTCGCCTCTTGAATATAAATTTTATCCGTCGTTAAACCTTTCGGGCTGTCTTTTGGTGGGACCTGAGGGTGATTTGTTCGTGCTTGAAACCGAAACGGCGAAAAGTTTGCTTTTAAGAACCGAGTTTGACTATCTTTATTCCTCCTACTTCCTCCCCACCCTTTCGGTTGTCAGCGGCGAAAACGTTTATGAAGTCGCGCCGATGGAATGTGTGTGGAATTATTACAAAACCGATGACAATAAATATTCGTACACTCCCCAAAAATTTGCAACGGGCGAAGAAACCTATATAATTAAAAAAGGTTTTGAAAACAAATTACAATTCACCCCCGATTCCGAGGTACGTCCTTATGAAATGACCGACATTTCGTATATCGCCGATAACGGAAGCGAATATACGATCACCGACATTTCACAGCTCGACCTTTCTTTCGATACCAGACTTTCGGTTTCGTTTACTGCAAAATGGAGCAGTATGAACGGCGCAAAGGCATCGGGCGAGGCGAAATATAAATTTAACATTCTTTACGATATACCTGCCGAAATCGAGCCTTTGACTAAACACGAATATAAAGCGGGCGACATTATCGTTCTTAACGCATCGCACATCAATCCCGACGAAGAAATTATTCTCGATACCCTACTCGGCGTACCCGAACTAAAATTCGGCATGACCGACAAAGCCAAAGGCGTTGCGTTAATACCTATCTCTCGCGATACCGCTTCGGGTGAATACACACTTAATATCACTACCGCAGGCGAAACTATACTTTCTGAAAGAATCAACGTAACGGCGATTGAAAACGAAACTTGGACACCGATTAGCGTTAGCGAAGAAGATTATAACGCGATGCTTTCTACCGACAAGATGACGAATTTCAAATCCGCGCTTGATGCCATAACGCTTAACCGTCCCGAAACAGACCATTATAATTTCGCGGTGGGCACATTCAACTACCCTGCCGGTAAGAAAACACCCACATTTACATTCGGTCAGGAAATCAACTTCGGCACGACAAGTTCAAGCGGCGAATCTTATAAACGAATCTGCGAAGGTGTTGTTTTCGAAGCAGCGGAAGGCACAAACGTGCGTTCCGCCCAAGCAGGCGAAGTTATATTCAGCGGCAAACTCGCACCCACAGGAAACACGGTTATTCTCTATCACGGATACGGACTTTATACCTATTATTACCACCTCGAAGAAGCGACCGTTCAATCGGGCGATATCATTTCCGACGGCGGCATAATCGGAAAAGTCGGCTCGACAGGTTTTACAAACGGCAAAACCGCGCTTCACTTTGCGGTAAGTATTGATAATACCTTTATCAACCCGATGAATTTTTATAACTAAACAGCAACGACAAAAAATCCCGTTCATCTCGAACGGGATTTTTTATTCCAAGTTTTTTATTGTTTCTTTTCTTCGATTGCCAAACGAGCGCAAACGGTGAGTAAGTCAGCCGCAACTGCAAGTTCATCGCACGACGGGAAGGTCGGAGCGATACGCAATTTGCTGTCCTCGGGGTCGATACCGTAAGGGAACATCGCGCCTGCGGGAGTTATAACAAGACCTGCTTGTGCGCAAAGTTCAACGGTGCGTTTTGCCGTTCCGTTAGGAAGCGACAAGGTGAAGAAGTAACCGCCGTTGGGAATTGTCCAAGTAACGTCGTCATAACCCTCGAAACCTCTTTCAAATGCTTCGTAGATGATTTGGAACTTGGGGCGAATGATGTTCATGTGAACCTTCATTTGCTTAACAACATCGTCATAACACTTGAACACGCGAGAGTGACGGAGTTGGTTCAATTTATCGTGACCGATGGTCTGAACCTTCAATGCATTGAGGATTCTTTGAATATTACGGGGACTTGCCGCGATGCAGGAGATACCCGAACCGGGGAAAGTAATTTTCGAAGTAGAAGCAAATTCGAAGAACATATCTTCGTTACCGTATTTTTCGGCTTCCGAAAAGATTTCAACGAGTTCGTCGGGAGTGTCGGTGAGATCGTGAAGCACATAAGCGTTATCCCAGAAAATACGGAAATCCTTTGCCTTGGGGCGCAAAGCGGCGATACGGCGAACCGTTTCGGCAGAATATGTACATCCCAAGGGGTTAGCGTATTTCGGTACACACCACATACCCTTTATCGTGTCGTCCGACGCAACAAGCGATTCGACCATATCCATATCGGGACCGTCTTCATAAAGCGGAATATTTATCATATTGATATCAAAATATTCACATATCGCGAAGTGACGGTCATAACCGGGAACAGGACAGAGGAAGGAAATCTTGTCGTATTTCGACCAAGGTTTGCAACCGTCTTCAACGGGGTGAAGCATAGAACGTGCAACCGTGTCGTACATAAGGTTCAAACTCGAATTACCGCCGACGATGATGTGGTCGGAGGTTACGCCAAGCATTTCTCCGAGAAGACGTTTCATTTCGTTAATGCCGTCCAAACCGCCATAATTTCGGCAGTCACCGCCTGTTTCGGAAAAACATTCGTCGTTTGTCTTAACCGCGGTGAGCAAACGTTCCATCGTCGAAACCTGTTCGGGCGAGGGTTTGCCGCGCGACATATCCAATTTAAGTCCGAGTGCTTTGTATTCTTCGTATTTCTTTTGAAGTTCGATGATATTCATTAGATGATACCTCTACCAAATGGAAAATAATTAAAACTCTGCGCTGCCGGTGGTTCTGTGGAAAGGTTCGACATCGCGAATGTTGGTTATGCCGGTGATATACATAATAAGACGTTCAAATCCCAAGCCGTAACCTGCGTGTTTAACACCGCCGTAACGGCGCAAATCAAGATACCACCAGTAATCTTCCTTGTTAAGACCGAGTTCGGCAAGACGTGCTTCAAGAACGTCAAGACGTTCTTCTCTTTGAGAACCGCCGATAAGTTCGCCGACGCCGGGAACAAGCATATCAGCCGCCGCAACGGTTTTGCCGTCGTCGTTCAAGCGCATATAGAACGCTTTGATTCCTTTGGGATAATCGGTAACGAAAACGGGTTTGCCGTAAACGGTTTCGGTGAGATAACGTTCATGCTCGGTTTGAAGGTCGCAACCCCATTCAACGGGATAGTCGAACTTCACACCGCTGTTTTTAAGAATTTCAACCGCTTGGGTATAACTTACACGTACAAAATCGCTGTTTACAAGCGCGTTCAATCTGTCAAGCAAACCCTTGTCGATGAACTTATTGAAGAAGTCCATTTCGGCAGGACATCTGTCGAGAACGTACTTGATAACGTACTTTGTCATTTCCTCGGCAAGTGTCATATAGTCGTCGAGGTCGGCAAATGCGATTTCGGGTTCAATCATCCAAAATTCTGCCGCGTGACGTGCGGTATTGGAATTTTCGGCGCGGAAGGTCGGACCGAAGGTATATACGTTAGAATATGCAAGTGCAAAACATTCTGCTTCCAACTGTCCCGAAACGGTCAAGTTAGCGGACTTTCCGAAGAAGTCCTTAGAATAGTCGATGTTGCCCTTATCATCGCGCGGAGGATTGTCCATATCAAGCGTGGTTACGCGGAACATTTCGCCCGCGCCTTCGCAGTCACTCGCGGTGATGATGGGAGTATTTACATAAACGAAACCCTTGTCCGCAAAGAAGCGGTGAATACCCTGTGCGGCAACCGAACGAACGCGGAAAACGGCGTTAAAGGTATTCGCACGGGGACGAAGGTGAGCGACCGAACGCAAAAATTCAAAAGAATGGCGTTTCGGCTGAATGGGATAATCGGGAGTGGATTCGCCGGTTATCTCAACCTTTTTCGCTTTAAGTTCAAAGGGTTGCTTCGCGTTGGGGGTGAGTTCGATAACACCTTCGGCAATAATCGATGCCGAAATGTTAAGTTTCGCAACTTCCTTATAATTGTCTATAATATCGCTTTCAAAAACGATTTGAATATTCTTGAAATAGGTACCGTCGTTAAGTTCGATAAATCCGAACGCGTTGGACGAGCGAATGGACTTCACCCAACCACCGATACGAACGGTTTTGCCGCCGAATTTTTCAGGTTCGGCATAGATATCAAATACACGTGTTAAAGTTTCTTTAATTGCCATAACAGAAACACCTCCGAAATTGAGTTCCTAATATTATATCACCGCTTTATCCTCAATGCAAGTGTTTTTTCGCTTTTAAAGTCTATTTTTCTTACGAAATATTGATAATTTATACGCTATATGTTATAATAAATTACGTAATTATAAAAAACGAGGCTTCAAAAGTGACTTTACAAGAATTATTATCTCCCGAAAAAGAATATCTGATTGGCAAAAAAGCGATTATTTTTGATATGGACGGTACATTGATTGATTCGATGATGTATTGGCGCCGGAATGCAGGCGACGACATTTCGCAATACGGCTCTTTTTATGAATATCTTTACGAAAAATACAGCACCGTTATCGAGCCGAAGCCCCATGCTGTTGAATTTTTGAAGTTACTTCACGATAACGGAATCAAGTTTTGCATCGCGTCGGACACTCCTCGTAAACTGTCGGAGGGATTTTTTAAACGCCACCCCTATTTTAACGATTTGATTGAGTTTTATGCCGACAGCGACGACGCAGGTGCATATAAATACCATTCGCCGAAAATATACGAAATTGCTGCCGAAAAGTTGGGCGTTTCGAAAGAAGAATGTCTTGTTTTTGAGGACAATATGGCATCGGCACTCACCGCTTCAAACG
>JAGBUH010000019.1 GCA_017630915.1 Clostridia bacterium | reverse complement strand
CGTCTTCAAGCAAAACCGCTTCGTCGCGGTCGAAAAACAAGTTGTTTTGAGTAAGTTTTGGAAACTCGCCGTCGCAAACTCCCAAAACAACAACCATTTTACTGTCGCCTGCGCGGACAAGCGATGCATCGCCGAACGTTACCGCATCCAACGAAGCAGGAATAGCACCGAGCGAATAGCAGTCGCACATCAATCGGATTATCAACGACAACCGTTTCGGTGTTATAACTCTGTCGCCGCATATAGAATCAAGTTGGTCGAAGATATTTATTAGTATCTTCCAAAGTTGTATTTCGCGTTCAGAACGTTCGCGTTCGCCGTTTTTAAGCGCACGTTCGGCAGACAAACGCAGACGTTCATCGGCTTCCATTGACATTAAATGAGTATATAATGCTTTCAAAGCAATAGAAACCGTCAGGTCGTTTTGAGTAAGCGTATCACGCAATGCAGAAAGCGGTGTGACGATTTTGTCACGTGCCCTATTAGCGATTTCAAGCATTTCTGCACCGCGTTTGGTTAAATCTCCCTCGCGGTAGCCTTCGGGGTCAAGTGTCCATTCCTCACCGTTATACCACGATTTTCCGCGAAGCTTCCAAGATTGTGCATAGCTTAGCAAAACATCGCTTTCGTCAATCGTAAGGTCGGTGTATCCGCTTTTTATATAACGTTTAATACTGCGAAGCGAAAAATCTTCGGTTATTACCGAAATGCTTGAAAGCAAAAAAGCAAAAAGTGGTTTCGAAACGATATCCTCTTTTGCAGACATATAGACAGATATTTCGGCACGCGAAAAAACCGAGTCAACAATCGAAGAATATGCCTCGGTATTGCCCGTTAATACGGTTATGTCGCGGTATCTTCCGCCCGAACGCACAAATTCGCATATTTCGGACGCCGCCGCTTCTACTTCTTCGAAACGGTTTTTGGCGGTAATAAGTCTTACCGCTCCGTCATTCACATTTAACGGTTCGACGTTGTTTTTCCATAAATTACGTTCGATATATTTTAATGATTCAAAGTTTGAACGTTTCGATTCAGAGGTTAAATAATCCTCCGACACGCCTTTTGCAAGCGACAAAACACGTTCTGACGCAGATTTATTTTCATCGAAAAACGAACGGTTATAACCCACCGTAAAAGAAATGTATGTATCCTTGCTTTGAGCAATTATTTCTTTTATTATCGCGTATTCCTGTTCGGTGAAAGTGTAATAATTATCTATAAAAACAGCAGTATTCTTAAAAAACGGCTTATCAATCAGTTCGTCAGACAAACGAGTAAGCGCATCGCGCGGGTCATAAAGTTCCTCTCCGAACACCTTATCATATTCAGAATATATAAGTGCGATATCGTGAAGTTTTGCTCTAATACGTGTTTCGTCTTCCAAAGTGCCCGAAGACAGCGCATCTTTCAAAACCGCAGGTGTCACCATAGCCATTTTCATGCGCGAGATAAACGCGAACATAGACAATGCAAAATCAGGCTCACCTGCGACAGCTTTATACTCCAAAAGGTCGTCTTTTACTTCCTCTGCGATAATCGACAAAAGGGCGCAAGCGCCCCCTTTATCAATATTATTCACCGCCAAACCACCGAAATCACGCGCAATACGGTTAGGTAGGCGTTCAAAATTAAGTACCTCGCACAACATGTTAATTCTGTCGCCGAAACGTTTGCAAAGTTCCGCTTCATAAGCGACGGATTGTTGTTCGGGTACGATAACAACACAGTTTATTCCCTTTTTTAAAGCCTTACCAAGACATTCAAGAATATATTCGGTTTTTCCGCTTCCGGAAGCACCGATAATACGATGTAGCATAATCAATCTCCAAACAGTTCGAGTAGTTTGAAACGGAATATATATTTTCGGTTTTTGAAAACCGATGTATCTTTTTCGGATATACCTGCGCTTTTAAATTCTTTATCGGAAGCGGCATTTGTACAAAGCGGCGGAAACAAAACACACCACCAATTATTGCCGTTTGCAGTACCTAAATTCACACGCAAGGAACGGTATTCGCCCGAGGGAAGATAAAAGTTTTCGTAAATTCGCGTGGGGTATGTTTCAAGTCCCCATTGAACATTCGCGCGGTAATCAACACCTTGCTCCGATAAAACACGGTTGGCAATTTCCTCTATACGCGGTATGTTTTCTTCAACCGTTTCACTTGCGGAAACGATATCTCCCGATTCAGAAAAAATGTCGCCACATTCATCAAGTATTGCATCACGCACGGTAAGTTTGATGTTTTGCGCCGTTTCGCTGTTATCTTCGGCAAGAATATGCAACCTGATAACGTTATCGAAAATCTTTGCTTCGCTTCGCGGAATAAGCATGTCCACAATCGTAAGAAGCATAAAGCAGGCACAGAACAGAGCGATGATTTTTGTTTTCATAAAAATTTCTCCTTTTTCTTGTTGGTTCGATTATGAACAGGAAAAAGGAAAAATATTCATTTTAATTTAACGTGACACAGGAAACGGCAAAATAGCCTTCGTTTTGAAGAATTTTCGCAACGTCATTTGCAATTTCCGCACTTTCAAACACACCGTAAACCGACGGACCGCTTCCCGAAAGATGAGAATTCAATGCGCCGAGTTGCATCATTCTCGAACGGATTTGCATTGTTTCGGGCGCAAGAATATCGGTAACGGGTTCGAATGCATTTCCGAAAGACGAAACGATTTTGTCAAAATCGCCGTCTTTCAATGACACTAAAAGTTCATCGGTGTCGTTGCAAACATCAAGCCCCATAGCATCGTATTTACGATACACTTCGGGAGTTGAAAGACGTGCCTTCCCGATTGCGATAACGATATTGAAGCAATGCGACGTCGTTATCGGGGTTAATATTTCACCTCTGCCTTCGCAAAGCGAGATACGGTTTGACAAACAAAGAGGAACATCAGAGCCGAGTTTCGACGCAAGTTCAAACATGGTTTTTTCGTCAATTTCGTTTCCGTATAATTCGTTAAGTCCGCGCAAAACCGCCGCCGCATCGGCGCTTCCGCCACCCAAACCTGCGGGGAACGGAATATTTTTTTCGAGATAGATGGATATAGATGGTTCTTTCCCTATCGTTTCGAAAAACAGTTTTGCCGCTTTGACACAGAGGTTATCTGGTGTGACAAGTTCTTTGATATTGCAGTCGAACAAAATTCCCGATTCAATTTCGGTTAATTCAATTTCGTCGCAAAGAGAGATGGGTGCCATAACCGAGCGAAGTGTATGAAAACCGTCGGGGCGGACACCCGTAATATCAAGCGTTAGATTTATTTTAGCGTTAGCGGTAACTCTCATAGCGTTTTGATAAATTCTTCTATTCTGTCGATTGCCTTGCGGATATGTTTAGGCGAATAGGCGTAGGAAAGACGTGCAAATCCCTTTCCGCTTTCACCGAAAGCACTACCGGGGACTATCGCGCATTTCTTTTCGTAAAGCAAACGTTCACAAAAAGTTTCGTCATCAATACCAAACTTACGCAAATCAGCAAAAACGTAAAATGCGCCGTCGGGCATAAAGGTTTCGATACCGATGCGGTTGAGTTCGCTGACGATAAAGCGGCGTCTTGCTTCGTATTCGCCCTTCATATATTCAATATCTTTATCGCCGTTTTTAAGCGCTTCGATAGAAGCATATTGGCTCGTCGTAGGCGCGGACATGATTCCGTATTGGTGAATCTTTGCCATTTGCTCGGTGAAGTACGACGGCGCGAGGGTATAACCCATACGCCAGCCCGTCATAGCATACGCCTTCGAAAAACCATTTGCAACAATGGTACGTTCGCGCATATCGGGCAACGACGCGATAGAAACGTGCTTTTCACCGTAGGTCAATTCGGCATAAATTTCGTCAGAGAGAACACAAATATTAGTTTCGCGCAAAACTTCGGCAAGTTCTTCCAAGTCTTCCCTGCGAAGAACCGAACCCGTCGGGTTGTTGGGAAATGCAAGAACAAGCATTTTCGTTTTTTCGGTTATTGCAGAACGGAGTTGGTCGGCAGTCAAACGGAAGCCGTTATCGGCAGACAAATTGATAATAACAGGTGTAGCGCCTGCAAGTTTTGCCAACGGTTCATAACAAACGAAGCAGGGTTGGGGGATAATAATCTCGTCGCCCGGTTCGATTATAGCGCGCATGGCAAGATCAATAGCCTCGCTGCCACCGACGGTTACGATAATTTCGGTTTTGGGATCATAGTCCAAACCGAAACGGCGTTTTTGATAATTGGCAATCTCTTGGCGCATTTCCATGATGCCATTATTTGAAGTATAGTATGTATGCCCTTCTTCAAGAGAACGAATACCGGCGTTTCGAATATGCCAAGGCGTATCGAAATCGGGCTGTCCGACGGTCAAGCCGACAACGTCTTTCATTTCACCAAGCAGGTCGAAGAATTTCCGAATGCCCGACGGTTTTATTTCGGTTATTTTTGAAGGTAGGCATTTTGATTCGTCGAATTTCACCAGCTGTTTCCTCTTTTGTCAACTTTCTCGGTGCCGTAGATGACGCCGTTTTCTTTATATTTTTGAAGTTCGAAGTGAGTTGCCGTTGCGGTTACACCTTCGATTGTGGCAAGTTTTTCGGCAACGAAGAAGGCAACGTCGCGCATATTACTGCATTCAACTGTTATTGCAAGGTCAAAACCGCCCGACATAAGACAAACCGATTTAACTTCGGGAAAATGACAGATACGTTCTGCAACAGAATCAAATCCCTTGTCGCGTTGAGGAATAGTTTTAAGTTCGATAAGCGCGGTAACGCTGTTTTTACCTGCTTTGTCCCAGTTGATTACGGTGTGGTAATTCATAATCGTACCGTTTTCTTCACATTCGGCGATTATATCTTTAACCTCTTTTTCGGTAATGCCAAGCATTGTGGCAATATCGGCAGGTGCGATACGGGCATCCTTTTCGAGATATGATAAAATACGTTCTTTCATTTTCATTTCCTCCGTCAATCTATATTTTATAGAAATCTTTTTTACGGGATTCGAATTTTGCGAGATATTTAAAACCGACGTTTTTAAGCATTTCGGTTGCTTCTTTAAAGTTTGCGCCCAAATGACGTTCGAAGTGAGCATCACTTCCTATCGACACGTCCCTGCCGCCGAGTTCATAGTAGAATCTGAACAGATCTTCGTTAGGAAGACACTCGCCGATTTTCTGACGCAACCCCGAAGTGTTACATTCAAGTGTAAACCCTTTATCGATCACCGCTTTTAAAATCGGTTCAAAATACTCTCTGCCCTTATTCTTGATATCGGGAAAGTCATCGGGAATACCTTTTATTAAGTAATACCTTTTGGGGTAGGTTATATGGGTTAGAACATCGAAATTCCCCCATTTAATAACGTCTATCATATCCGACAGATATCTGTCCCAAATCGAAACATATTCATTTTTCGTCATTTTTGCAAGGTCGGTCGTACCGAAGTCGTACATTCCTTTTACGGTATGTAGTGAGCCAAGGATGATATCATAAGGTTGGCTATTCGCTTTTTCCGTCGCTTCGATCGGATACTGATTAGCTTGTGCCAATTCGATACCGTGAAGAACTTTGAGTTTTCCCTTAAACTCCTCTTTTGCCTCCATTACTTCACGAGCGATACTGTCGCTATCAAGCATAGGATAATGCCCGTCGAGCATTCCGTCGATATCATAATGGTCGGTTATGGCAATACCTTCTAAACCCTTTTCTATCGCACTTATACAGAGTTCGCGTATAGTATTCCCCTCGCCTTGCGGGATATCACATGAATATTGAGAATGGGTATGATTGTCGAACATGACCTTCACCTTTTATTAAAACATCGTTATCTGGTCGGATTCCGGCATACTGCCGAAACAGTTATTTTTTGCGAGAAGTTCCATGATAGATTTATTCACGGATGCTTTGACTCGCAATTCTTCGATAGTATTCGCTTCGCCGCTTTCAACGACTTCGACGATTTTTTCGGCAACCGATTCGCCAAGTCCGTTGAGTGAGCAAAGCGGTAATCTTATCTTGCCATCTTCGGGCACAAAAGCGGTTGCTTTCGATTTGCCGATTTCAACGGGAAGGAATTTAATTCCGCGCGCCAACATTTCGAGCACCATACGTTGAATAATAATCATTCCTTCGTCTTTTGCCGTCAAGCTCGGCATTGCGCGAAGTGCATTTAAACGTTCTTCGATTTTCGCCTTGCCTCTCATAACAAGCTCGCCGTCGAAAAAGTCACGTTTTATCGTGAAATAGGTCGCATAATATGCAACGGGTTGATAAATCTTGAACCAACTCAAACGAAGCGACGCGATTGTATATGCCGCCGCGTGCGCCTTCGGGAACATATATTGAATCTTATTACAAGAATCGATATACCATTGAGGAACGTCCTTTTCGCGCATAGCGGCTTCTTGTTCGGGGGTTAGACCTCTGCCCTTACGGGTACGTTCCATCGATTCGAACGCAATAGAGGAGTCCAAACCCTTATGCATAAGGTAAACCATGATACTGTCACGAGTACCGATAATTTGGTCGATAGTACACGTGCCGGTTTCGATAAGCGTTTTACCGTTACCGAGCCAAATACCCGTACCGTGTGAAAGTCCTGCTATCTGAACAAGGTCGGCAAACGATTTCGGTTTCGCATCGAGAATCATTTGTATCGAGTAGTCGGTACCAAATTCGGGAATACCCATTGTACCTATCGGACAGCCGATTTGTTCGGGAGTTACGCCCAACGGTTTTGTAGACGCAAAAAGCTCGATTACGTTCTTATCGTTCATCGGAACGTCGCGAACGTCGATGCCTGTATAATCTTGGAAATACTTATAATAGGTCGGAACATCGTGTCCGAGTATGTCAAGTTTCAAGATTGTATCGTGCAGATATTCAAATGCAAAGTGGGTGGTAATTACACCGCTTGATGCTTTGTTTGCAGGATATTGAACGGGCGTAAAATCGTATATTTCATATTCTTTCGGAATAACGACGATGCCGCCGGGGTGTTGTCCCGTCGTTTTTTGAACGCCGACAAAACCTTGAACAAGGCGCGCCTGT
>JAGBUH010000171.1 GCA_017630915.1 Clostridia bacterium | reverse complement strand
CAACTGCAAGCGAAACACCGCAAAGACAGGACACACGAAGTTCTTTCCACAAAACGCGCAAAACGTCCTTCGGTTCGACGTCGCCAAGCGACAACGCACGAATAACCGTAACCGAACTTTGACCGCCTGCGTTACCTGCGGTACCCATCAACATCGGGATAAACGAAGTTAAAATAACGAGATTGCTCAATGCTTCTTCATAACTTGAAATAATCGCGCCCGTAAAAGTCGCGGAAAGCATCAAAAGCATAAGCCAAGGTACGCGAGAAAGCCAGGTTTCGATAACGCCTACTTTTAAATAGGGTTTATCCGACGGAGTAATACCTGCCATTTTTTCAACGTCTTCGGTTGCTTCTTCGAACGCGACATCCATCGCGTCGTCGACCGTAACGATACCGACCAAGCGGTTATCTCTATCGACAACGGGAAGCGCCAAAAAACCGTAGTCCGAAAACTTTTTGACTACCGATTCCCTATCGTCATCGGTTATTGCCGAAATAACGTTTGTTTCCATTAGTTCGGAAATGAGAGTATCGGTTTCGGCAAGCATCAAATCCATCGCGGTGACAACACCGACGAGTTTTCTGTCAGCTTCGGTGACGTAGCAGGTGTAAATCGTTTCTTTTTCGGTACCGACACGGCGGATTCGCATAAACGCGTCGGCAACGCTCATATTTCTGTCAAGACGGACATATTCGACCGTCATAATACTACCCGCGCTGTCTTTCGGGTATCTTAAAATTCGGTTTATCTGCTCACGCGAATCGGGATCGGAATTCGCGAGCATTCTTGCCGCAACATTCGCAGGCATTTCTTCGATAATATCAACGGTATCGTCAATATAGAGTTCATCCAAAATCGCTTTCAATTCGGCGTCGGACATACGGCGGATAAGCAATTCCTGCAATTCCGAGTCCATATTTGAAAAGCATTCTGCCGCTAAATCTTTTGCCATTAGTCTAAACACTATCGGCAAATGACTCTCGTCGAGGGATTCAAATAACTCGGCAAGGTCAAAAGGTTCATATTCATCAAGCGCAGTTCGGATTGATTGGTAATCTCCGCTTTCGAGATGCGCGTTGACAAATTCAAGTAACTGTTCTTTTTCCATAAAGCCAACATCCTTTCTGAAATATTAAATAGAAAAGGAAGCAAGGCATAACAACCAAAAGGGGTTAAACACGCGGAAAAGGCGAGAAATCAACCGATTCCGCGCTAATACTTTTAGGTTTTATGCCGCTACTTCGTCCGGAATCCATTAAAATCTCACCTCTTTGTTGATAAATATTCACTTTATAATAAACCCATTTTGTTTTTTTGTCAATCAAAAGTTGATTTTATTAACATTTATGTTATAATAAATTATTACTGGTTGACGGAGGGTTGTATGTTCAAATTCGGTAATTCTTGGGACGACTTAATGCAAGGCGAAGCCGAAAAGGAATATTACATCACGTTGCGTTCCTTTTTGAAAAGCGAATATCTTCGTTCGGGCGTTCCGATTTATCCCGATATGAACGATAT
This sequence comes from Clostridia bacterium, assembly GCA_017630915.1. Taxonomy (GTDB): domain Bacteria; phylum Bacillota; class Clostridia; order Oscillospirales; family CAG-382; genus Coliplasma. Next base: position 16,297 of record JAGBUH010000171.1, on the reverse strand, counting down.
TTTCAACGCCTTTAAATATACCGATTACAACGATGTTCGTGCGGTTATCATCGGTCAAGACCCCTATCACGGCGAAGGTCAGGCACACGGGCTTTGTTTCTCGGTGAAGAAAGGTGTTCAGAAACCGCCCTCTCTCGTTAATATATTCAAAGAAATGCAAAGCGACCTCGGTATTATTCCACCCAATCACGGTGAACTTACGCAATGGGCAAAAAACGGTGTTATGCTATTAAACAGCGTTTTGACGGTTCGTTCGGGTAATGCGGGAAGTCACAGAAACAAAGGTTGGGAAATTTTTACCGACAAGGCGATTTCGCTTCTTAACGAACGAAAAGAACCGATTTGTTTCATCCTTTGGGGTGGATATGCAAGAGCGAAAAAGTCGCTCATTACGGGAAAACAGCATTTCGTTCTTGAAGCGGCGCACCCGAGTCCGCTTTCGGCATATAACGGTTTTTTCGGTTGTAAGCATTTTTCTAAATGTAACGAATTTTTACGTTCTTTCGGCAAAGAAGAAATTGATTGGAAAATAGACTAAAAATGAGGTTCTGCCAAATGCAGAACCTCTGTTTTTTACAGCACGTTATTACCGAATCTCTTTATCTTTTTGGTGGTGGTTTTTTCAAACGCTTCCCAGATAACCTCGGTTACGAGTATTTTTTTGTAGGTCGGCAATTTGTCGTTGATTTTAGCAACAACTTCGTGGATTTCTTTAACAATATCGTCGTTTGACAAGGATTTGTCGCCGTACACTTCTTTGATTTTATCCATATCAGGATAGATTTTAGCCTTAACCGACATTCCGCCTTTCGAATTGGGAACACCCAAGACAAGTGCTTCGGAAACAAATTCTTCTTCGGTAAGACGGGTTTCAAGTTCTTCGGGGTAGATATTTTTGCCGTTTTGAGCGACAATGACGTTTTTGCATCTGCCCGTGATATACAAGAAACCGTCTTCATCGAAATAACCCAAATCGCCGGTATGGAAATATCCTCCGCGCATCGCGATTTCGGTCGCTTCGGGGTCATTATAATAACCGAGCATTACGTTATAGCCTTTTGTGATAATTTCGCCGACACCCTCTTCGTTGGGGTTTTCAATCTTGATTTCAACACCATGAATCGGAAGACCGACGGCATTGACGTTCATATAAAAATCGTTATTACCTGCAATCAAGGGCGAGGTTTCGGTAAGTCCGTAGCCTTGATAAGTTGTTATGCCCAAAAACATAAAGGTTTCGATAACTTCGGGTTTTATCGGTGCTGCACCGACGATGAGCAATCTAAGTCTTCCGCCGAGTGTTTTCTTCACCTTGCGCTTAACCACAAAGCGAATCAAAGCAGGAAAGCCCTTTAACATATCAAGGAGCGAGGTATCCTCGGGTGGCAACATCTTTGCAGGGAGCGAGCTGCGGATAGACGCATTGATTCTTTTGAGGATAAATTCCAAAAGAAGCGGTACGACGATAAGCACGCTCGGACGGTATTCCGAAATATTTTTCGCAACCTGACGCAAACCGTCGGCATAAGAGATACAAGAACCGCCGGACAACAACAAAAGATGTCCGAGAGTGGTCTCGTACGTATGGTGAAGCGGTAAAACCGAAAGCGAATGGAGGGTGGGATCGACTTTTACCATACTTGCGGTTTGATTGATATTAGCGCAGATATTTTTTTGCGCAAGGCAAACGCCTTTTGAGTTTCCTGTTGTGCCGGAAGTGAAAATCAAAATGCTCATACTTTCGGCATCAATAGGCATTGTATCGATTTCGTTATTACCGCCTTGATAAAGTTTTTCGCCCTCTTTAACAAGTGTAGTCAACGAAATATTGCCTTTTTTGCTTTCATTGATAGAGTATTTATCAACGTTTTCGCAATCGAGCTGGGTTAAAATTCTTTCATCGGCAAAAACGGCGGTACATTCACCCGCTTTGATGAATTCAATTATATCTTCATTTGAAAGTTCTTTATCAATCGGAACCACAACGCCAACCGTTGCGGCGGCAAGGTAGGTCAAAATCCAGCCGTAACTATTAGCGCCGACAACCGCAATGCGCTTATCTTGATAGCCCTTATTCAAAAAAGCGGTACAAAGCGATTTATATTCCTGTTCGAGTTCGGAATAGGTTATTGTTCTGTCGCGCAATACAAATGCAGGAAGTTTTGCATAAAGTTGTGCGCTTTGATTAACCAGTTGACGAAAATCGGTGACGGGTTTTATGTCGTGCTTCTTTTTCAAAAATTCTTCGTAAATACTCATCAATATTTTCTCTTTCTTATAAATTCCTTATAATGTATCATACCACACTCACGATATAATTTCAATACCTATGTGAAATAATTTTCACAATTATTCGCAATAGTTTTCGAAACTACATGTCAAGGTTATCATAAAAATGCAAAAAAACGCAAAAAAATATCGACAAACGGTAATTATTGGTTTATAATGTGAAAAAAATAAAGATAGAGGGTGTTTTTCTTGAAACACTATAAATATAAGGAATACATCGCGAACGTATTCCCTTGCATCTATTACGGAACAATTTGCGGTTCTGTAACGGGTGCGTTGATTTTTCTTTTTAAACTCGCCGCTAAAAAGATAGAAGAACTATCAAGAGCGCTTTATGCTTCTGCAAAGAGCAACCCGATTTATATTGCAATCATTTTTGCGGTGTTGATAGTTTGTGCTCTTTTGATGTATTTATTGCACAAAAAAGTCCCCGAATCGCGTGGCGGCGGTATTCCGCGAAGCGAAGGGGTTTTGCGCGGTGTGCTTTCGTTCCGTTGGTTCAAAACCTTAATTGCCACGTTTGTCGGAAGTATGATGAGTTTCTTTTGCGGTCTTCCGTTAGGCAGCGAAGGTCCTGCGGTACTTATGGGCACTTCAATCGGTAAGATGTGCAGTAACATTTCCAAAAACAAAACCACTTGGAACCGATATATTATGACGGGCGGTGCAGGTGCAGGTTTTGCAGTTGCGACAGGCGCGCCGCTTTCGGGAATACTTTTCGCGCTCGAAGAAATACACAAACGTTTCACCCCGATGCTTGTTCTTGCCGTTTCGATGTCTGTCATTTCGGCAACCTACGTCAACCAACTTTTGTGTTCTGCGTTTGATATCAGCGCAAACCTTTTCCACATAGATGCGTTCGCCGAATTCAAGCTTTCGCACATCGGTTATTTGCTTCTTTTGGGTGTTTTGGTCGCCGTTGCTGTTGCAATTTTCGATTCGTCGATTGACTTTTTTGGTAATCTTACAAAGAAAATAAAATTCCTCACCGCACCTGTTAAACTTATCATCGTTTTCATTGTTACGGGTATTTGGGCCTTTTGTTTCGAAGATGCATTATACAGCGGACACCATACTATTGAACACGTTTTAATCAACGATAAAACCGCGCTTTTGCTCTTCGGCATATTTGCCATTAGGTTAATAATGATGCTTTTTATCACCGACAGCGGTGTTACGGGCGGTATATTTATACCCACTCTCGCAATCGGTGCGGCTTTTTCGGCACTCGCGGCTAAATTGCTTTTGGTGATCGGATTAGACGAATCGCTGTTTCCTGCTGTTGTTTTCTTGGGAATGTGCGCTTTTATCGGCGGTACTTTACGCGCTCCGCTTACGTCGGCTGTACTTTTCCTTGAACTGACGGGACAGTTTTCGAATATGCTTTTTGTTGCTCTCGTTATTTTCACGGTTACGTTCATCACCGAAATGATAAACCAAACTCCGTTTTACGACCATGCGCTCGAAAGCATGGAGCATATACAAAACCAAGGAAAAGAGCCGATTATCGCTCACTTTGAAATGACGGTTTCCCACAACTCGTTCGTTGTCGGCAAGGCGGTGCGCGATATCATGTGGCCGTCGTCATCGGTTGTAGTCAGCATAAAACGTGCCGACGAAACGAAAAAAGACATGGACAACGACGGCGAAAAGAAATTATACGTCGGGGACACCTTGGTGCTTCGCGCCAAATTTTTCGACGAAGATGAGATTCGCAAATTACTTGTCGGTCTTGTGGGAAAAGACCACGAAATCACGAGAATAACATTAGAATAAAAAAATGGCTGTCGTTCTAATTGGCGACAGCCGTTTTCTTTTTGATTATTTATTGTTATTTATAATGTCTTCAAAAACATATTTCGGGCGGTAGCCAACGGTGGTTGCCTTTTGTTCGCCGTCTTTGAAAAGCATTACGGTCGGGAAATTGTGAAGATAATACTTTCTTGCGATATTGGGGATTTCGTCAACGTCGATTTTAGCAACCTTAACGATACCGTCATATTCCTTTTCGATTTCAGCGATTATGGGTTTAATCAATTCACAAGCAGCGAACCAATTAGCCTCAAACACCGTCAAAACGGGGATATCGGATTTTATAACTTCTTGTTCAAAATTTTGTTCATTAACAACAACTTGCATTATTTATAATTCTCCTTTGTTAATTCTTGGGAGCATTATAACACAAGTTTAACAAAAAGTAAAGAGGTTCAGCGTTTTTCGGTTATCATTCTTTTTAATTCTCTTACCGCGTCGCCAAGACCGCCTACTGAATCGATAATTCCGTATTCAACCGCTTCTCTACCGTCGATAACCGTTCCGATATCGGTTGTCATATCGTCGGTTGCCGTCATGAGTTTTCTTACCGTTTCGCTATCGACCTTTGAATTTCGCACGATAAACTCGATAATACGTTCCTGCATTTTACAAAGGTTTGCAAAAGTTTGAGGCACACCTATAACCAATCCGTTTAGACGAACGGGGTGCAAAGTCATCGTAGCACTCGGCACGATGAACGATTTTTTAGCCGAAACCGCCAGAGGAACGCCTATCGAATGTCCGCCGCCCAAGACAATCGAAACGGTGGGTTTTGTCATACCTGCGACAAGTTCGGCTATGGCAAGTCCTGCCTCGATATCGCCGCCTATTGTATTAAGCAAGAGCAAAAGACCGTCTATATCGTCGTTTTCTTCCACGGCGACAAGTGTCGGTATACATTGTTCATATTTGGTCGATTTACTTTGAGGCGAAGCGGCAAAATGCCCCTCTACCTGTCCTGCAATTACCATAGAATGTATACATATCCCGTTTCCGACAGTTGTTATGCTTTGGTTGGGGATATTGTTTTCGATTTTTTGATTTTCTTCCAAATCATCGGGGTCGTAACAACAACGATTTTCTTGATTTATCATAACTATTCCTTTTTTGTTTATTAGTTTGCGTTTTTTCGTTCCTATTATTCATGGCATAAAATTCGAATATTTGCCGATAATAAAGTAAAATTTACCTTTATCGGCAGGAGTTATTATGCAAACAAATATACGAGGTAAACTGAAAAAATCCTATGCAATCATCAAAAACAAATTGCGTGAGCGCGACGTTTCGGCTTGGCTTTGCGATAATTTTTATGTTATAGACAAGCATTACCGTAATGTTTTAAACGATAATAAAGTCTTGAAACACAGCGACATGTTCAATATACTGAACCGTTACTGTGTCGACCGCGATTACACCCCTACCCCGAATACTCTTATTAAATATTTAATCGCTCAAAACCGAGAATTTTCATATTATGAGTTGGCTTCGGTGAGAACCTTGCTTTCGGTTTGTTCGATAATAAAAATAGGTAATATTCTTTCCGATAACAAGCATTTAGACCTGCTCCCCAACACCATAAAACTGCTTCATTCCTTAACCGCGCCCGAATATGACGACATACTTCCGACGGTTTGGAAGCCCGAAGAATCGTTAAAGCAATACGAAAAGCAATATGACGATTACGATTCGGCAACAAAATGGCATTATCGAAAAGCGGTAGCCGATTATGCAAAAAAGTTCGCAATAAGCGAAACCGAAGCGGTAACAAGGCTTATTGAAGAATCGGCAAGCAAAAAATCGCCGTTGGGCGTAATGTTGTTTTCGCCGAAAAAAAGTTATGCCGTGGGTTGGTATATTACCGTCTTTGCGGTATTTGTTTTACTGTTGCTTGTATCATTATATTTTATAGGTTGGCTTAGCATATTGCTTCTTATCCCGTTCGGAGTTGCATCAAGTTCGATAGCCGACCAGATAATTTCTTTCGTAATACCTGCCTACCGAGCACCGAGGCTTAACTTAAACAAAATACCCGAAAACGCAAAAACGCTTGTCACCGTCGCATCGCTTATGACGGGAAGCAAGGGCGACGAACGGGTTTTTGAATCGTTATCGAGATTCCGCTATATGAATCCCGACGATAACGTTTATTTTTGTTTACTTGCCGATTTGCCCGATTCCGATTCGCCGTATCAACTTAACGATAACGAAATAATTGAATCCGCCCATAAAAAAATAGATGAACTGAATAAACTTCACGGCGATAGGTTTTGTCTGTTTTTCCGCGAACGCGTTCTTAACAAAAGCGAAAACAAATACGGCGGTTGGGAGCGCAAACGCGGTGCGGTTTGCGAATTGGTTTCTCATATAATGCATGGGAACAAAAGCGAATATTACGGTGGGGATTTCATACGCGAAATAAAATATCTCCTCACGTTAGACAGCGATACTAATCTGTCGGTGGGAAGTGTAAACGAACTGCTGTCAATCGCGCTTCATCCCGTTAACCGCCCTATTTTGAAAAACAACAAAATCGTTTCGGGTTACGGTATTATTCAACCATCTGTTCGCACCGAACTTAAAAGCGCATATAAAACCGGTTTTTCGCGCTTGATTTCGGGTGCAGGCGGTGCAGACGTTTATGCAAACGCGGCGTTTGTACGTTCACAAACACTTTTCGGTTCGGGTTCGTTTTGCGGCAAAGGTCTTATTGACGTAAAACTTTTTGACGAACTTGTTGTCGGAAAACTTCCCGACGGACTTATATTAAGCCACGACGTTGTAGAGGGAAGCATACTTCGTACGTTGGCGGCTTCGGATATAACACTTACCGATTCCACACCGGGTAACACCGTTTCGTTTTTCAGACGTCATCACCGTTGGTTAAGGGGCGATTTTCAAAACCTTTATTTCCTTTTCGGAAGTCTTATTAACCGTTTTTCGAAATTTCGCATTTTATTAACCGCATTAAGACATCTTTCGCCGATTTGTTCGGTTTTTGCAGTAATTGTAGGCTGTTTTATCGGCGGTATCAGTGGTTTGCCTTTGCTTTTATTGGCGTATTCCGAATTTTTACTGCCGTGTATATTTACGGTAGTTCGGTTCTTATTTTCGGGTTCGCCGTTTGCCTGTCTTCGTTTCTTTTCGAAAGCATATTCGATGCTTACTCAAACGTTTATGCGCGTATTCTTCGAAATATCTTCGAGTTGCCGTCGTGCAACGCTGACTGTACACGCGTTATGTCTTGCAATATACCGTTTATTCAGCAAAAAGAAAACGCTTGAATGGACCACCGCCGCACAAACCGAAAAGTTATCGGGTACGCTTGGCAAATACGTGCTTGACGGCGTAGTTTCTTCTGTTGTCGGAATTACCATGCTTATGTTTGCGCGTCCGCCGTTTATGCGTTTTATCGGACTTTTATATTTTGTCTATCCCCTTATTGCGCTTGTACTTTCGCGAAACGTCGGCGGAGGCGAAGAAGCGCGCCCGACGGTAAGCGAAAAACAGAAAAAAGTCCTCAAAGCGCATGTATCGGATATGTTTGACTTCTACCGTGAAAACGTGGGCGAAAACACAAACTATCTACCGCCCGACAACATTCAGTTATCGCCCGTGACAAGTGTTGCAATGCGCACCTCGCCTACAAACATCGGTTTTTATCTTGTTTCGCTTCTCGCCGCAAGAGATATCGAAATTATAACCACGAACGAACTTTTATACAATCTTGATAAATCCTTAGGTACAATCGAACGGCTTGATAAATATAACGGAAACCTTTATAACTGGTACGACATTTCTAACCTTTCCGTAATAGGCGAAAGTTATGTTTCGGCGGTAGACAGCGGTAATTTTATCGTCATGCTCGTCACGTTAAAAGAAGGTTTGGCGGAATATGCAAACGAAGATGAAGGTATTAAAAACATCATAGTGCGTATCGAAAATCTTATTGTCCAAACCGATTTAAGTGTGCTTTACGACGACAGGCGCGATTTGTTCCGCATAGGCATAAGAGGCGACAGCGGAATATTGGATTCGGTCTGTTACGACATGCTTATGAGCGAAGCGCGAATGACCGCTTATTATGCCGTTGCTTCTTCGATAGTACCGAAAAAACATTGGAGTTCGCTTGGCAGAACACTCGCCCACAAGGGCGGATATATTGGAATGATGAGTTGGTCGGGTACTGCGTTTGAATACCTTATGCCCCAACTTTTTCTGCCGTTATACCGTGATTCTTTCATGTATGAAAGTATAGCTTTCTCGCTTATGGTACAGCGTTCGGCGTTCGATATTTGGGGTGTAAGCGAAAGCGGTTTTTACTCTTTCGACAGCGAAATGCATTATCAATACAAAGCAAACGGGATTCAATCCATCGCCTTGCGCCGTATTTCATCAAATGAAAAGGTGGTTTCGCCTTATTCAACCTACCTTTCTTTATGCATTTACGGAAACACCGCAATCAAAAACCTTAATGCCTTGGAAAAACGCGGAATGTACGGCAAATACGGTTTTTATGAAGCGCTTGATATGAACAGCGATTCTGACGGAATTTGCGTAAAAAGCTATATGGCGCACCACGTCGGAATGAGTATAATTGCTTCATTAAATGCAATTAGGGATAATATTTTCGTAAAACGCTTCATGTCGGACAAGAAAATGTCCGCTGCAAATGAACTTTTGCAAGAAAAAATTCCGATAGATGCCCATGTTTTCGGCGATAATTTCGGCAGTTACGAAGAAACAAAGCGCGATATTATAAAACGAAGCAGTCAAACCGAGAGTATAGACTTGCAAAACCCAATCGCAGTTCTTCTTAATCGCGGCGACATGACCGCCGTTATTACGAGCAACGGTCATATCGCGATAAACTGCGGTGACAAAATGATAACTCACACCGAATTTGCAAAGGATTCGCTTCGTTTTACCGCGGGTGTAACCTTCTCGCGTTCGGGTAAAGCATACGGTTGTGTTCCGCTTTACAACGGTAACGGATACAGTTTCGAACGAAAAAACGATTCGGTTTCCCATATCGCCTCGGGGAAAGATTTTTCGGGAAGCGTACGTTTCAGCATGGCGAAAAACTGCAACTGTCTGTGCATAAGCACTCGCGCCGAGGCTTTAAAGCAATATGACGTTACGTTTTCGTTCGAGCCTGTTTTGGAAAGTAAAAAGAAATATCTTTCTCATATCTCGTTTTCGCGTCTTTTTATCGAAAGCGAATATGATGCACAAAAACGGATTCTGTATTTTCACCGCCGAAGCGGTCTTGACGGAAAACACGTTTTTACTCTTGCCGTTGCACCGCGCAACCGCGATATGAATTTTTCATTTTTAACAACACGCGAAAACCTTTCAAAGCAGTTAATTACAAGTCCTTTGGATTATGCGTTTGAAACGACCGACAATGAAGTCGGGGCGTGTATCGACCCGTTGTGTTTAGTCAGAGCATCAAATGCTGACGGCGGACGTGCAGAGTTTTTGCTTACCTGCGGTGTGACAAAGCAGGAATGTGAACGCAATATACGTCTTGCAAGAGCATCAAGAGGCAATTACCCGATTTCGCAGGAAGAGGAGATATTTGAAAGAATACTCCCCTCTCTGCTTTACGGTTCGGGTATTACGCGCGTAACCGAATTCAGCCGTTGCGGAATAGGCGACCTTTGGAGCAGAGGCATTTCGGGCGACCACCCGTTGATTGTTGTTTCGGTCAGCGAAACGGCATTAACACGTACAGACGCGGTTTTGAAGTCATTTCTTTCACTTGCGCGAAAATGCCTACGATGCGAACTGATTTTCATAATCGACGACAGCGACAACTATAACCGTCCGATAGAAGCATCTGTGCGCGACCGTTGTGCAAACATTGGTGCGAACCAATATATCGGGCGTAACGGCGGTATTTTTCTTATACGAAAAAGTGAAATATCTTCGGATATGCTTAATGCTCTTAAAAACACCTCACATTTTTACGTTGATTTTTCAAATGACACTCCTAAAATCGCAGAAAACAAGAAAAACGAGTTTGAAGAAATAATCACAACGCCTCAAAATGCATCTCCCTTGCCGATCCCGAGCGATGCGCTTAAATCATGCAACGGTTATTTCACCGATAGCGGATTTGTCGTTGACAAAAGCACGAATCTGTCTGCCCCCTATTCTTTTGTGCTTACGGGAAAACGTTTTTCGTCGGTCGTTACTCAATCAAGTTTGGGATATACCTTTTACGACAACGCACGCGAACGCAAACTTTGTTCATTTTACGGCGACCTCCGTTCGCTCGATTACGGAGAACGGGTTTATGTGATTGTAAACGGCAAAAAATACGACCTTTGCGCCGTATCAAATAAAGTCGTTTATGAAAAAGGCAAGGCGATTTATTACGGCGAAGCCGAAGGTATCAATTATACCGTTACGGTTGTGATACCACCTAAATTTCCTGTTAAACTGATTAGGATTCAGTATAAAAAAGGCACTTCCCCCGAAACGAGTTTCGAAATCAAGCCGGTAATGGGCGACAGCGTTCAAGCGGTAAATGGCATAGAAACGTTATCGTTCACCGCAGATTCGAATCAATGCATTATGTTCAAAAACGTTTTCGGCATGACTTTCCCCGAAGGGTACGGTTTTGCAGGAGTATGCGATGGGCATACCGATAAACACGAAAGCAAAATTTACAGCAATGCTACTGATATTTTGTTTTTCTTGGGCGCATGCACTACCGAATCAGGCGCAAAAAAGGTTGCCTCTCAAATAAACCGCAGATTTTTTGAAAGCGCATACAAAGAAGCACACGATTTTGCAGATTCACTTATACCTCGCATACAGATATCGACAAGAAGCGAAGCACACGACAGAATGATGAACTTCTTTGTGCCATATCAGATATCTGCCTGCCGATTCTATACACGCGGTTCGTTTTATCAAAGCGGCGGCGCGTACGGATTCCGCGATCAACTTCAAGATTCGCTGTCTATTATCTATTCCGATCCCGAAACCGTCAAGGTTCATATTTTCCGTTGTTGCGCGCATCAATATCTCGAAGGTTGCGTTATGCACTGGTGGCACACACGGCATTACGGCAAAGTCAACCGTGGGATCAAGAGCAAGTGTTCCGACGATATGCTTTATCTTCCGTTCGTGGTTTGCGATTATATCGAAAAGACGGGAGATGAAAGTTTGCTCGACACCGAAGTTCATTACCTATCCTCGCCCCCATTGAACGGGAACAACGAACGTTATGAACAACCCGAATTGAGCGAGATAAAAGAAAGCGTTTACCAACATTGTCTGCGTGCGCTTGCCTATGCCGAACGTTTAGGAAAAAACGGTTTGATTCTTATGGGCAGTTGCGATTGGAACGACGGTTTTTCGCTTATCGGCGAAAAAGGAATCGGCGAAAGTGTATTCAGCACACTTTTGTTTATAATCGCCGCCGAAAAATTTATACCGTTATGCGAAGCAAAGGGCGACTATGATACCGCAAGCCATTACCGAGAAACAGCATCAATGTTGCGAAAAAATGTTGAAGAAAAGGCGTTTTTCGAGGACAGATACGCTCGCGCGTTTTGTGACGATGGAAAAATATTAGGTATCAAAGGGTGTGAAGAATGTGAAATCGACATTCTGTCACAAGCCTTTGCCGCCATCGCCAAACTCAATCCCGAACGAACCAAAACGGCGTTGGCGACCGCATTCTCAACACTTTATGACCGCAAAAATAAGATATTTAAACTGTTTTCGCCCCCATTCACCGACGGAGATGCGCGTGTTGGATATATCCGCGGATACGTCGCAGGGATACGTGAAAACGGCGGACAGTATACGCACGGCGCGCTTTGGGGTGCGCTTGGATTCCTTCTTTGCGGTATGAACGAAGAAGCGTTGCTGATTCTCGATTGCGCAAACCCTGCTGTAAGATGTTCGGATAAAGATTCGGCGAGAGCATATAAAACCGAGCCCTATGCTATTGCCGCCGATATCTATTCGGGACAGTATGCAGGCAGAGGCGGTTGGAGTTGGTACACGGGCGCGGCTTCATGGTATTACAAAATCATGCTCGAATATGTTTTGGGTCTGAAATTCGGTGCGAACAAAACGTTGCTATCGGCAAACCCGATAATCGAATTTGAGGCGAATATCAGTTTGGGTAATGCCGTCTTGCATATCAAAGCATCACACGGCATTGACAAAACCACACTCAACGGTGACGAAATTCAGTTCCCTTTGACGCTTACAGACGGAAATCACGTTTTGGAAATTCAGGTAAAATAAAACAGATGCACCTCAAAAAGCATCGCGTTTTTTGAGGTGCATTATATTTTTTATTGAACAAAACCAATTTTCAAAACATTTTTCAAAAAACTGTTGCAAAACCCGTTCAAACGTGATACAATACACTTCGTGGTGTTTGCGCCAACGATTAAAATCAATTAAGTTCAACGCGCAGAGGTATCGAAGTGGGAACGAGTCCGAGCGCACCCTGTGGGTGATACAGCGAGGACGAGTTCGTGCCGCGGTCGAATGAAAACGAGCGCCTACGGATGCGAAGTTTTCTTCGGGCACCGCAAACCGGACATAACGGGGCGCCCCGATACACAAAGCAACAATATAAAAAATAACTTTAACTTAATATATATGCAGAGGTATCGAAGCGGTCATAACGGGGCTGACTCGAAATCTTGTAAAAATCATAGAACCCTAATTCCTCAAACCCCTTGCAATATCTGGGCTTTCGGCATATTAACCGCCACCGGAATTAACGAGTTCTAATACGAATTCTAATACAACTTAATATTCATAAATTTATGCAGAGGTATCGAAGTGGTCATAACGGGGCTGACTCGAAATCAGTTTGTGAGCAATCACACGAGGGTTCGAATCCCTCCCTCTGCGCCATTTACGGAGTTTTTGTCGCAAGCAAAAACTCCGTTTTTCTTTGGGAATATCGTTAAAATCTTTGGGAACTATCATATTTTAATTACCGTTTTTTAAGATTAAATCAAAATGGGCATAAGTTTTTACTTTTGTTTTATAGACACTATGTCGAAGCTACTCCTGAATTTCTTTGATTGCACTAAACCTCTTTTCTCTCTGATATAGTTCTTAACATCAATGTACATTTCTTTTTCCAATGTAATTTCAATTCCATATAATCCTTCCTTATCAGGTAAACCCATTACACGAGTGTATATATTACATCAGTATATAAGAAAAAGAAGCCTTGCAAGTAAGCTTCTTTTCCACAATGATATTAATATATTATTTATTCGCCCAAACGAACACATATATGATATACGGTGGTTGGTAATCCGGCTCTATCATATACGCATTCGGCGCTTCTAATATAAAACGAATCACTACTATGATTTATCGCTTTTTGCAACATATAATTGTTCACGCTAAAGGTTGATATATGTTCATAATATTTGAGCCATGTTTCTTTAAAGTTGTCTTTGCTGCATTCTAAATAGCTTACCAAGAATAAAAATGGGTATCCAATTGGATTATAATTATCCAAAAGTCGTTGCAAGTGTTCGTTCCATTTGCGTTTGTTTGTATCAGAGAAGCTTGTTATATTCAGTGCTTCGTAAACAGTCCATGATTTTTCTGCCGATTGTCGTATTTCCATATCCAGTTCTCCTGGTGATTTACCTGAACCAGATCGACCACTTAAGGTTTGATCTGCAACACAGTACCCTTTAGAACGCAACATATCTCTAATATAGGTGTTCCGCTCATTCTCTTTGGTACTCCAATACAGTTTATTACTTTGCATCATTTGACAAACATTTAAAATATCTTCAAATAGTCGTGTTCGTTTATCTTCAACATCCTTATCGCTTTGATTTAAAACGTCTAGAATCTTTATATTTTTTCTAAACTCTCGAGAATACACCTCTCGATTGCCGTGATTATAACTGTCAATTAAATATTCATAATCAAAGCATTCTGTTATGGAGTCTTCTCTATACACTATTTGTTCTGTTGAAGTTAATCCTAACAATTCGTTAATACGCTCGATTGTGGATTTTATAATGTGAAGATATGTGTTGGCTGGATGTAACTGATTTGTGCTTTTCACAAATATTTTCAATACATTATCTTCAGTCTTAACCAATGCACGTAATCCCATGCTTTCCTGAGAAAAAACAGCACCGGTAAACCATACATTTTCAACTTCTAAATGCGAGCGCATTTCTACCATTAAGCGATGGACTACATTATTAGGGAGATACACATATTGCATATGAAATTCTAAAATATTATTGTCAGTAACAAAGAGTTTTGCAACGGGACTTTCGTCTCTTTCGCATAACATTGGAACAAATTCCGTGTCATCATCTATTCTATATGAAAGTCTAAATTTTCTAATTACTCCCAAAACGTACTCAACTTCCGCTGAGGTATATTTCAAACCAGAAATCACACTTTTGGGATGATTAGGCGTTTTTGATGTTGGATGAAGCAACTGATGAATTGTTTCATGTTTAATTAATCCGTTATGTACAATACCCGACGAATTAAATAAAATGATATAAATTGCATTAGTTATCCAGTCTGGGCGAAGTATCATATAATTTGACAATACAGACGTATCTCTATAACAAAAACTTATACCTAAATCGCTAAACCAATCCATTAGACTATTTCGAATTTCAGTTTTATTTTCTACTCCGCACTCATTACTCAACATTGCATACTCATTTCCATCAATATAATGTTTAGTCATATATTGTAGTTTTGATTTGAGTAAATTCCAAGATGGTAAAAATGTCTCATTCAATGTTGGCATTCCGGAAATCTCGTCTAAGAGAACGGATTCGAATTGTTGTTTGAAGTCTGTAGTTGAATATTCTTTAGCCGATAATTTTATTATTTTTGTCAAATCAGGATACAATTCTTTAAGTGCGGTTTCATTTACTGATGCAGTTGGATTTTGGTCAATTTGATTTAAAACAAGAAGAACTTTCGAACCATTTGCAAAACTTTTTATATTATGTAGCCAATATCTTGCACGTTCATCCTGCGTGTTATCTCTAGCATTAACTAACACCACATATAATGTTCGTTTTGTTAAAAACATTCTATGCATTGAATGTAAAATTTCTTGACCCCCAAAATCCCAAAAATGCACAAAAATTTCTCTGTCAGCGATGCGATATTCTTTGCTCGTTATTGATATACCCGGTGTAGCATTACCATCAAAATCGACAGGAGATTCTCCGTTCTTCAATAATCTTTGTATTGCTAAACTTTTTCCTGCACCACCGTCGCCAAGAAAAATAACCTTACTCTCGTTCAAGCGTGCCCCATTTGAAGAGCCGCTGACATTAGCTTTAAACCAAGCTTCGATAACAGATCTAGGTTGATTGAAAATACTCATATCAACATTGGGAACCGTTGTGTTATTAAGACAAATACCATAATTTTTATATTCAGTAACAAATTCCAAATTCAATTCAGGCAACCAGGAAGGCAAGTCATCTAATGTCATATCACACAACGCCAGGCGTCGCAAATTATCCAAATATCTTATTGAATTAGGCAAACGGTTTATGGGTGTTCCGCTCAACATAATACTTCTAACGCTACTAGGAAAAGTAATTTTAGATATATCTGAAATATTTGTATACCCAATATTAAAAGTTCTAAGGTTTTGCAAACAATCAATGTTAGGAATATTATCTATTTTAGTATTACTAATATTAAATATTTCGAGCGAATTGAGATTTTCAACATTTGGAGATTTGGATATCTCAGTGCCACTGAGATTAAGCAATTGAAGAGCTGGAAATTTCATTATAAAATCGCAACTTAATATACTACTATTTGCTGCATCAAAATAATACAACAATTCTAATGGTTTGTCTATGATTATATTGTTGATTTTTGTATCTCTTATTGATATAGAATACAACTTATAAAATTTAGAAATATCAAGTTCTCCGTTCAATAAAGTCCTCTTCAGATCTAATACGTGCAATTCGTCAAGATTATGCAGACCAACCAACGAAGATAAGGAATGATTTTCTCCTAACTGTAGTCGTTTTATATTAGTAATATGCGACAAATTAATTTCTTTAACCGAAGTGAAACGTATATCTAATGTTTTTAGATTTGAGGTGCACTTTGAAATATAATGTGAAATTTTATTAACTGGTGCACCTAATATAAACAGCCATGTTTTATTTGT
>JAGBUH010000170.1 GCA_017630915.1 Clostridia bacterium | reverse complement strand
TTTCGGTAATTTCAACATTGAAACCCGATTCTCTGTATGTTTCGATAAAATCCCACAATGCCTTCGCTTTTTTGAAGTCGGGGTTCTTTTGCAAAACGTTGGTTCGCATAATCGGAGGTCGAACCAAGGTGGTACCGTTCAACGATTTGATAAGCGGAGAGTTCTGGAAATCATAAAGAATCTTCTTGATTCTCTCGATTCTCTGGAATTTACTCAACTTTTCGGGGTCAACGTCGAGCAAGTTGCCGTCCATTTTAAAACCCGGAGAGTCAATAGTCATCTCAAAAGAACACTTGACGTTTTCTTTTCCGATACTGAAATTATCTTTGAACAGAATAGATGTAACGTTATTACCGTCAACACATTCGTCAATCGCTTTGAGTCTTTTACTGATAAAATATTGAAGATTGATCAACAAAGTATAGATGAAACGGTTTTCATAAGTCTCAAAACTTTCTTCCTTAAATATATTAAGGATTCGGTTAGGGGTAACCGTATCTTCTTCAACCTTTGCGATCATATTTGTATGCTGAGCTAAGTGTCTGATCGATTCGGGAGAAATCTTACGCGCCAACTCAATATTGACGATTTCTTCTTCCTGCACGATAAAACGGCGAGGGTTTCTGATAATATTGTCAAGAGGGATAATCGCCTCTTCAATCGCCTCGATCCATGTCAAGTCGATTTGTTTATCAATAAAGCGGTGCATATAGGAAACTTCGGAGTTGCCGCTACGCGCTTTATTCATAAACTCGGTGTAAAACTCCTCGCTTTGAACAAGAGAGATAAAGTCCTGAGTATATATGTCATATAGCAATTCAAAATCTAAGATCATTTTATCTCTCCTATACTTTCATTAGAATAGTTTCTGCAATCTGGATAGGTATGCCTTGGATTCACCCATATTTTCCTTGCCGAACAGTTCGCTGAGGTAGGATACCAATCCTTCAATCTCATCACGGATAAATGCAAGGTTCAAACTTTCAAATTTCCTTAAAATCTTGTTGGCAAGAACATAGTCGATACCGTCAATTTCGGTACCGCCGCAAGCAACGTAAACCGGAACAAAGTCTCTCAACTGCTTAACGATACGGTTACCGAAAGCAAGTCTGAAATGCTCGATAACGTAGTCGTCAAGAACTTCGATTTTCTTCAAGTTTTCTTCGGAAACCTTATATTTTG
This sequence comes from Clostridia bacterium, assembly GCA_017630915.1. GTDB lineage: Bacteria > Bacillota > Clostridia > Oscillospirales > CAG-382 > Coliplasma. Next base: position 9,930 of record JAGBUH010000170.1, on the reverse strand, counting down.
CCTTTGCCTCGTCAAACATCTTTTCAAGATGCTTGTAGCTCAGGTTCAAATTGTCCGTGTCGGGTGCTTCAAAATACACACCCTTAGTATCAATGTTAATAGGAAGTGCACGGTCATAAACTTTATCGGAAATAGCAAATGTGGAGTCGTCGTTGTTTGCAGTACCAACGTACCACATATTTTCAGGCAATCTGAAACGACCGTTCACAATATGTTTAGGGTCATTAGGCCAGCCGCTGGGAACCAAGTCGATAACCCATTCGGAACGGCTGGGCATTTCCAAAATGGAAAGCATTTCTGCGAAGTAATACTCTATACGAGCAATATTCATTTCGTCGAGGATGGTTAAGAACACGTCCTCGGTATAGGTCGCTTCATACATTCTCTTTAACGTTTCGGTCTCATTGAAACGCTTGGTAAATTCGTTGAAGTAACCGTAAAGTTCGGTTCTGTCACGCCAAGACGGCTGAACCGATGCGATGTTAGTGTCATTTTGTATAAACTTACCGAAGGCATAGGGCAACGAAGTTTTACCGGTACCCGAAATACCTTGCAAAATAATCAATCTTGTAGAAGCAAAAGCCGCAACGAACAGACGGATAATCTTAATATCATAGAACAAGCCCATTCGGGAACAAGCGAAATTTCTGAACCTATCGCAAATTTCGGACAGAGTGATTTCATAGTCATATTCCTTAGGAACGTAATCCTTCATCTGTTCATCAATAAGCGTACATTTATAGAAACGGCTTTCGCCTTCGCCAAGAGGAGTTTCATTTTCCTCATGTTCTTCTTCAATGACGTTGCTCTCCTCAGGCTTCAATCCCAACTGCGAGACTTTCATTGCCAAAATCCGGTCCTTTTCATTGGAAAGCTTAACAACTTCACGGTTCAGCTTGCCCACTTCGTTAAGAAGTTCTTCTTGGCTGACCATGGTAGTTCTAACTCTGACGTACTTTCTGATCGCTAAATAAATAACAAAAGCAAGCCCGCCCAAAGCTGCAACTAACAGTATCACCGTTAAGATCGCCAAAGTCCATGCCAAACCGTCGAAATCTCCGGAATATTCCTTAAATATTTCGACATATTTCGCGACATTGAACATGCCGATAAAACCGGAGAACAAGCCGCTGATTCCGGACCACATAGAACCAAAAAATGTTTCTAAAAAGTCAGTCAGAAATTTAATAAAAACATCCATTTGAAATAACCCTTCCGTTCAAGTGTGCAGTATAAAAGACATGCCATAAAAGTGTTACTTACAATTTAAAATATGTACTTTAAACTGCACACTTAATCGTTTTTGTCTTCTGCCTCTTCTTTTTTTTGCTTTGCTAAGTATTCTGCAATAATTGCTTCCTTGACCTCGTCGCTGGTATTTTCATTAACCGAATTGAGCATATCAACCTTATGGTTATGTAGAATAACAACCACCAACTTATAGATCTGATAGAGAGTGAACAACAAAACAGGAAGCAAAATAACCAAGAAAAATCCCATTTTAGTTGACAAGTAGTCGATAACGGAACCCATCACCGGAATTTTCGTGCCGCTGAACTTGCCGATGATATCACCTTGCGAAAGCAACGACTCATCGGGTTCGGGATTCGTTTCCTTATTGTCACCTTGGGTTTGATATTGGATTATACTACCGTTGATTTTAATATCTACAATCCTGTGGGTGTTGACCACACGTTGACCGTTGATAAAGGTAAAGTAGGTTATGATATCACCGATTTCTAACGATTCAGCATCACATTTTTCCACAAAAATGTAATCACCCTTGCTCAGCGTGGGATACATAGAATTGGTTTGTACAGAAAACGGGGAGTAGCCAAACAAATCGGGGACACCGCCATTCGCTTTGGCTGTGATAGAAGAAATAGAAATGATAACAGAGAACAGCACAAGCACAACGATTAAAATAGTAATCAGCGCCTCGCAGCTCTTTTTAATCACTTTTTTCAATTATTTCCCCTCCTTTTAATTTTCCCAAGGAGCAGGAGAACCTGCTCCTTGGAATAAGTAGTGCAATTATAATTATTCTTGTACTTCGGGAACGGAGAAGTACAAATTGGTAGCGAAGTCAGCGAACGAAATGTCGTTGACACAGTCCACGTCTTGACCTTCGAGCCAAATGTAAACACGAATCTTATTGATACCGGACTTCAAGGTTACGATGTCTTTTTCGCCATCGAAGGTTTCGGGCATAGCTTCAGCATAACCCTTGGAAGTGATTTCTTCAAGAGCAGTGCTGGCAAATGCAGACTTCAAACCGTCGTATCCCAATCTACCGGATTCAGCTTCAACGCCGGAGGCACGTTCGTTCATATTGGGTTCCCAAATCAAGGAAGCTCTGCCGCCTTCAACATCTTTCAACGCACGAGCGCCTGCAGCGTTTTGAGCAACGCCCATAGGAAGAAATGCAACACGTACTGCTTTTTCGGTACCGATGGTAGAATCTTTGCCGCTGTCAGCAAGATTGATGCACTTTACGTAAGATTGGGTAGTGCCGTACTTAAGAGTAAGCACTTGATCAGCGCCACTTGCCTTGAAGTACAAGTCAAATGCGATAAAGTTACCTTCCAAGCTGGTCGATTCGATTTCTTCGGTAGAAGTCAAAGCGCCATTCTTGAGTTCGCCCTTGAACATCTTCATTTTGCCGTTTTCAACGTAACCAGCGGTAGAAACAGGAACGATACCATCAGCGCTTTGGGGGAACTGAATGTTAACGTTTTGAGAATTGTTAACAGCATTGATGATGTCGGTCGAGGTGATGTTGGACTTCCAAGTCGAAGCATCCAACGAGATCTGAATACCGTTTGCGGTTTGAACGTTTACGTCCAAGGTGCCAACAGTTGCCGAGTTACCGGTGGTGAACCATGCATAAGTCACACCGGACAAAGCGATGATAGAAGCCAACGCCATAGCGAGTGCAGGAACCAACGCTTTTTTTCCCAAGTTCTTGTTCATGAGAATTCTCCTTTTTTTATTTTTTTGTTTTTTAATATAAATATCGAGAGGAATGGGGGTTTTGCAAGATTTCAAGATTTGCTATCGGAAATCAATCGGCTTATGTGTCCCCGCCGACCGTTTCCTGCACCTTGAAATTCATTGACATTTTTACCACTCCGCCTCTAATATTATCAATGCATTCGGGATCATTACCTTCGAGCCAAATTACCACGGTATACTTGTCCACATCATCGGGTTGGAATCCCGAAGTGACGTTGTTCATAACCTGTGTGTCCGAATAAAACGGCACGGTATCGGGTTCAGGCTCGGAAGAACCCTTTTGAGTTTTCGCATAAACCGTTTCTTCGCCATTTTTAATTATCATAACTCTGACCGCATTATCCGCTTCTTTCGTAACAGCGTGAATATCGATCTGGGTAGTATAATTTATCTCATCTTCACCCGCATTTTTAAGAAAGAAGGTATACGCTATGTAATTTTCACCGTTATGACAGCCTTCGCCCTCTTCGGCAATATTTTCGGGCAACCAATCTTTGGTGATATTATCCATTTGTTCAATAATATCGGCTTCCAATATAGTCGCACTTTCTTCAAAGTCCGCCGTATTGCTCAGAGTGATTCGTCCCAAATCTTCCTCGGTGATCCAAACCGTAAAGTTACCCGCCCTGTTCACAAAAGCAGACAAACCGTAAAACACGCCGAGCAAAAGGATAATGATGAGCAAAATAACGCTCACTATCCTCAACAGCATATTACGTCTTCGGACAGACCGCGCGGTGGCTCTGACTGTGAACGGCTTCATACGCTCGTCCATGCTATTCAGTTTTTCGCTCAAACCGTTGACACCTTCCTTTCGGTCTTATATCGAGAAATATTCAGGTTCTCCAAACAAACGGCCCTGCATATAGAAGCATTTCAAATCAAGCAAAAACTCCTTTTGCTGTGAATTATCAACGCCCTTTGCTATCACATCCACGTTCAAATCCCGTGCCATTTTGATGATGTTCTTAACAATCTCGTATGTTTTTTTGTTGTCACAAATCTTGTCAATAAAACTTCTGTCGATTTTTATTATATCAAATTCGATGTCCTGCAATTTGAAGAGCGATGCATTATCCACACCGTAATTATCAATAGCGAACTTAATACCAAGTTCACGATAACCTTGCAAACTCTCCAACAGTTTGACGTCGTTCAATCCGATATCAGAAGCATCAATCTCAAAAATCAACCGCTGCGGATTGACCGCAAAATCGCGAATCAACTTTTTAACAAAAATCAAAAAACTCGGCTTCGACAGACATTCGACCGAAACGCCCACCGAAAAATTCCTAGACACTTCGGGAGGCGCCACCTTACTGTTAGCAATATCTTGAAACAACAATTCAAAACCGTATTTGGTAATGTCCATTATTCTGCCGTTTCTTTCCGCAACAGGAGCATAGAAAGCCGGCATCAAAACGCCTCGTTTTGCATCGTTCAAACAAATAAATGCCTCGTTCTGTATTGATGCATTTGTTGCACCGTCGCAAATCGGCTGATAAAGCACCTGAATACTGCGGAATTCGTCGGTTGCTTCGGGAATCGCCGCTTTTTCCTGTTCATAAAGTCGCTCGACCACATCGCTAGCCAGCAAGACCACTTCGGGATCGAATTTTTTACCCAACTTTAACTTTAACTTTTTGAGTAAATCGTCTTTATCCGAACCGTCGATGAACTCACCGGCAATATAATCGGCAACACACAATATTCTGCCGATGGGAGAAATTGCGTTGCCCTTTAAACAATTCGGAAACCCCATACCGTCATACTGTTCGTTTTTCTCAATTGCGTAATAAAGAATCTCCTTGCAGATCTGCTCTTCGGGAGTGAGTTTTGCATCTGCAAAAAGTTCTTCCAAAATCGACATAGTCTTTCGATTCGCAAGTATCTCGTTTTCGGTTGTAGTGCCGTGAATTTTTATATCGCCGCAAGCCAACTCACACTTTCCGATATCGTAATAAACGATATACTTTTCAAGTCTGTGCTCATAACCGTCGTTAAACTTGCCGTCGTCTGCGAATGAATTATTTTCAATAGCGGCTTTATAAAGTTCATCCGCTATTTGCGCCGCCTTTTTGTTGACGATCGTTAATTGTGCAGGAAGCATTCTAAAATATTTTTTCAATCCGTCAATAATCGCCAAAATAATTCACCTCATTTTCATTCACATCTGTGCCACTGCAACACAAATATGTAAATTACACTAAAAATTTACATCTCAACATAGAAATAATTACAATGATATACAATATCACTCGTGTAGTTTAACACATTTTTTCTTATTTGTCAAAGAAAAAAATATGTTTTTTGCTTATTTTTTAATATTTTTTATCAAAATTTTAAATAAAATTCTCACCGTTCGCCCAAATCGTTCCGGAATAACAAAAAAGAGCAGCCGACAAAGTCGACTGCATTTTTGGCAAGTTACACCGATTTAGATGTACATATCACATCTTTATAATGGCGAAAAAACGAGAGAACCTTTGCAGTTCTCTCGTTTTAGTTATGGTTTAAGCAACTCCGATTCAGGTGTGCCTTTCGTTATTTTATCAGCATGCCCAAGCAGTCGCCTTTTGCCACCATTCTGCCGTAGAAATCTCTTGTGCAGTCGGATTGACTGTCGTATCTGCCGAGAAGCCGACCATAAAAATCGCGTATTTCCTTATCCCCATTGGGCAAGTGTGTGACTTTTGCGATAATTTGTCCGTATTCGTTGCGAATCAATTCTTCCATAGTCTTTCTCCTTGTTGAATTATGGTGTGATCAAACGATTTTTTCGACCTTTTTGGGACTTTTGTTTGTTTCCCATTCAAGTTCAAGAACTTCGATATCGCTTGCCTTGTATCTCTCCCAAATGTCCGAGATTTCGAAAAAGTTTGTATTTCCGTCGGGCATTGAGGAACGGAGTTTTTGTTCGCTTAGGAGTTTGTCTTCATCTTTTGTTACGACGCATGCGATCATTTTGTCTTTGAATTGTGTTTTAAGTACTTCGGGGTCAACATCTGGGTTTTTAAGGATCGAATCGACAAAAATGTTTTTCGGAACGATATGTTCATGCCTAAGTTCTTTCCACCAATTCTCACCTTTTTTGCGATTTGAATAATGAGCAAATGCATCGCGCGACCAGAATCTCATACCGCGGTATTTGCCGTTAAACTCGGTGAATTTCCAGCACAAGTGGTCATAAAGTTTTGCTTTTGCAGGCTTGCTTAAATCACTTTTGGCAATCTTGCAGAGGTCGTCAAGTATTTCATCAAGGTATTGATATTTGCGAGGATTATTCTTTGACATTGTATGCTCCTTGTTTTGAAAATAATATGAATAGACGCTACCTAAAAAACATTACGAAACGTTTCTATTCCACGCCATCGCGTACAACTCTCGAACTTCATAAACTGTGGTTGCTAAAGTGCCGGATACTATTTTTACATCTTGGGCTGTGGTTAAATATCCTGCATTTTTAGCAGGATCTGTTAAGTCGAGCGGCTTGCCGTTTGAATATTTTTCTAACACTCTTTTATCCCATCCGGTAGTGTTAACAAATGTCACATTCTCCAGAGAGTTACAACCATAGAATGCATACTTTCCAATAAAAATAGTATTAGAAGGTATTGTTATTTCTTTTACAAACCCGCAATTGTAGAAAGCATATGCATTTATCCGTGTTAAGGTCTCGGGAAGAATAGGACTTGAAAGCATATAACAATTATAGAATGCGTATTCGCCTATAGAGGATATACTCTCGGGAATAATGATTTCTTTAAGATTAAATAGATTCGAAAATCCATTTTCCACAATTTGTGTGACTGGGATCATATTGAATGTATCGGGGATGTTTATTGACGATAAATATTTTGCGCCGTTGCCTGCTTTTACACCGTAAGTGCCATCATCCAATAACGTGTAGATAAGAATACCATCCGATATTACATCACTTCCGCCGGAACCAGAATCGGAACCACTACCAGTACCTACACTGCCTAAATTCTGTGTAGTGTTATCCGTATAAGTAACAATCAACTCGCCGTTGACGATTTCCATAGAAGCGATACCGCGACCGTCGGTGCCTTCTTTACCGTCAGCGCCGGTATCACCCTTATCGCCTTTATCGCCTTTTTCACCTTTGATATTGCCGAGGTTGGTTACAGAATTGTCGCTGAGAGTGATAATAAGTTCTCCGTCGGTGGAAAGGGTTACGGATTTGATACCAACGCCTTCTTTTCCATCTTTGCCGTCTGCGCCGTCTGCGCCGTCTTTGCCGTTCAGTCCGTCCTGTCCGTTCGCACCATTTGTGCCGTTGACACCGTCTTTACCGTCTGCGCCGACAACACGACCAAGGTTTACTGTATCGCCGTTGGAATAGGTAAGGATAAGCTCGCCCGAACCGTTAATTTCGGATTTAGATATACCGATACCGTCTTCGCCCTTGATATTACCGAGGTTAAGGACAGTATTATTAGTCAGCGTAACATTCAATGCGCCCTCGGCGGTGATTGTAACATCGGATATACCAACGCCGTCTTTACCGTCTTTACCGTCTTTACCGTCTTTACCGTCTTTGCCGTTCTGTCCGTCAACGCCGTTGATTCCGTCTTTACCGTTCTGACCGTCCGCGCCGTCCTTGCCGTCTGCGCCCACAACACGACCGAGATTTGTGCTGTTGCCATTAGTATAGGTTAAAACGAGTTCGCCGTCAACATTTATTTCGGATTTGGAAATGCCGATACCGTCTGCGCCTTTTACGTTGCCGAGATTTAATGTTGTACCGTTTGTGAGTTCAACGCTTAAAATACCTTCGGCAGAAACAGTAACATTGGCGATACCAACACCGTCTTGACCGTTCTTACCGTCAACACCGTCTTTACCATTAACGCCATCAATACCATCTTTACCGTTCGCACCATCGACACCGTTAGTTCCGTCTTTACCGTCTTTACCCACAATGCAACCAAGGTTGATTGTTTTTGAATCAGAGAAGGTAAGAACAAGCTCGCCGAGTTCGTTTATTTCAACATTGGAAATTCCAATACCGTCTTTACCATCAACGCCGTCTTTACCATCGGCACCGTTTTGACCGTCTTTACCATCAACGCCGTCTTTACCATCTTGACCGTTGATACCATCGATACCGTTTGTGCCGTCCTTGCCGTCAGAGCCGTCTTTTCCTACTACAACACCAAGGTTTGTGGATGTGCCATCAGTATAAGTGATAACAAGTTCACCGTTGGCATTGATTTCTGTCTTTTCGACACCTACGCCATCTTGACCGTCTTTGCCGTCTTTACCGTCTTGTCCGTTGGTGCCATCGATACCGTCTTTACCATCAGCACCGTCTTTACCATCGGTTCCGTCAACTCCATCCTTACCGTCGGAGCCATCTTTGCCGACCACAACACCGAGATTTACGGATTTGCCGTTCGAATATGTAATTACAAGTTCGCCGTATTCGTTAATTGTAGTGCTGTCGATACCTATTCCGTCTGCGCCGTCAGTACCGTTAGTGCCGTCTGCACCATCTTGACCATCCTTGCCGTCCGATCCGTTTTGACCGTTTGTACCGACAACACGACCAAGGTTTACAGAGTTGCCGTCTGTATAAGTAATAACAAGTTCGCCGTCAGAATTGATTTCTGTCTTTTCAACACCTACGCCGTCTTGACCGTCTTTGCCGTCGATACCGTCTTTACCGTCAGTACCGTTCGTGCCGTCTTCGCCGTCTTCGCCGTCTTCGCCGTCCTTACCAACAATAACACCGAGATTTACAGAGCTACCATCCGAATAAGTAATAATAAACTCTCCGTTGTCGTTGATAGACGTGCTTACTATGCCGATGCCGTCTGCGCCGTCAATACCGTTTTTGCCCACAACGACACCAAGGTTCGCGGATGTTCCGTCGGTATATGTAATAATAAGTTCGTTATCGGCATTAACCTCTGCCTTTGCGACGCCAACTCCATCGGCACCGTCTTTACCGTCGGCACCGTCCTTACCGTCGGCACCGTCTTTACCGTCGGCACCGTCTTTACCGTCCGAACCGTCTTTGCCGTCTTGACCGTTTACGCCATCTTTACCGTCTTTGCCGACAACACATCCGAGATTTACGGATTTACCGTTTGAATATGTAATAACGAGTTCGCCGTATTCATTTATAGAAGTTTCTTCAATACCGACACCGTCTGCGCCGTCTTTACCATCGGCACCGTCTTTACCATCGGCACCGTCTTTACCGTCGGTACCATCTACGCCATCTTTACCGTCTTTGCCGTCGGTACCCTTAATAGAACCAAGGTTCATCGTTGTACCGCTTGTAAGCGAGATTTCAAGCTCGCCCTTTTCATTTATGGTTATTGTCTGAATACCAACGCCGTCGACACCGTCTTTACCGTCGACACCGTCTTTACCGTCAACACCGTCTTTACCGTCGACACCATCTACGCCGTCTTTACCGTCGGTTCCGTTAGTGCCATCTTTACCGTCTGCACCGTCTGCACCGTCTGCACCGTCTGCACCGTCTGCACCGACAACAACACCGAGATTATCTGTGTTACCGTTCGAATAAGTAAGGACAAGTTCGCCTTTTTCGTTGATTTCGGATTTAACAACGCTTATACCATCTGCGCCGTCTTTACCATCTGCGCCGTCAAGTCCGTCTTTTCCGTCTTGTCCGTCTGCGCCATTCAAGCCATCTTTGCCATCTTCGCCTTTATCGCCTTTTGCTCCGATAATATTACCGAGGTTAGTGCGCTGACCGTTGGAGAAGGTGAGAACAAGCTCACCGCTTGATGTGATTTCAGCATTGGTAACACTTATTCCGTCTTTACCGTTTTCGCCGTCTTTACCGTTTTCGCCGTCTTTACCGTTTTCGCCGTCTTTACCGTTTTCGCCGTCTTTACCGTTTTCGCCGTCTTTACC
>JAGBUH010000169.1 GCA_017630915.1 Clostridia bacterium | reverse complement strand
GGCATACTCTGTTTTTATCGCTTAAAAAGGTGTTGCAATTTTCTGTATATTATATTATAATGAATGTAATTATGACTATGGAGAATGGGTTAATGTGCGATAAAGCGGTATTCAACAGCACAAAAAAGTCACTTTTTGACAAATATTTCGGCTTTTTAAACCCGAAACAAAGGGAAGCGGTCTATTCTATAAACGGCCCTTTGCTTGTGCTTGCAGGCGCAGGAAGCGGTAAAACGACGGTTATCGTCAACCGAATCGCGAATATTATTCTGTTCGGCAATTCGGCAAACTCCGATTTTCTGCCCGAAAATGCCGATATTTTGCTTCCTTTGATGCAAAATACATTAAAAAACGGCAATTCGGCTGAAATCCGCGAGGTTTTGAAGAAATGCGCAGTTGAGCCTGCCGAGCCCTACCGCGTTCTTTGTATCACCTTTACCAACAAGGCGGCGAAGGAATTTAAAGAACGTCTTGCTCAAACCTTGGGTGAAAGTGCCAGAGATATCTGGGCAGGTACGTTCCATTCGATTTGCGTAAGAATTTTAAGAAGACATATAGATTTGCTCGGATATTCAAACGATTTTGCGATTTACGATACCGACGATTGCAAAAAGCTGATAACCGAGATAATAAAAGAATTAAACATCGGCGAAAGTGCGTTGCCTGTTAAGTCGGCTCTTAATGCTATTTCGAAAGCGAAAGAAAACGACAGAACCGCGAAAGACGAACTGTTTGATGCAGGCAAGGACCGATTTTTACATAACGTCGCAAGGGTTTACGAGGTTTATCAAACTCGTTTGAAATCGGCAAACGCGCTTGATTTTGACGATATTATAATGCTCACCAACCGACTTTTCGACCTTTATCCCGACGTGCTTAATAAGTACAAAGAGCATTTTAAATATATCCTTGTTGACGAATATCAGGATACTAATCCCTCTCAAAGCAAACTTGTTTCGAAACTTGCAAACAACAAGAAAAACGTTTGTGTGGTAGGCGACGACGACCAATCGATTTATTCGTTTCGCGGCGCAACGGTCGAAAACATTTTGGGATTTGATAGAGAATACCAAAACGCGAAAATCATTCGACTTGAACAAAATTACCGTTCGGCAGGGAATATATTAAAAGCCGCAAACGGTATCATAGAAAACAACGTCGGAAGAAAGGGAAAAGAGCTTTGGACAGAAGCGCCCGACGGCGAAAAGATACATATCAAGAAGCTCTATACCCAAGCGGAAGAAGCGGAATTTATATGCGAAACCATTAGGGAAAAGGTCGCAAAAGGCGCAAAATATTCCGATTTTGCGGTTCTTTACCGCGTAAACGCGCTTTCCAACTCGCTTGAAACGGCGTTTGTTAAAAAAAGATTGCCTTATAAAATCTTCGGCGGTCTTAGGTTCTATGAACGCAGAGAAATCAAGGACATTCTTGCCTATTTGTCTGTTATCGCCAACCCGTCGGATTCTGTCAGATTAAGAAGAATAATCAACGTTCCGCGCAGGGCGATAGGGGATACAACGGTTGATAAAATCGCGTCACTCGCAACCGAAAACGACGTTTCGATGTTCTCGGTTATCGAAAACGCGAGAGTTTATCAAGAACTTAAACGTTCATCGCTTAAACTTGAAAATTTTGCACAGTTGATAAACGAACTGTCCGACTTTTCGAAAACCCACACTCTGCCCGAAACCGTTTCACAGGTTATCGAAAAAACGGGGTATCGTGTGATGCTCGCGGAGGAAGAAAACGGAATCGAGCGCGAAGAAAACGTGCTTGAACTTGTGTCTTCGGCGGCTTTGTTTGCAGAAACGGCGGAAAACCCGACGCTTTCAGAATTTCTAAACGAACTTGCGCTTGTTTCAGACCTTGACGGTTACGAAACCGATAACGATTCCGTCGCGCTGATGACGGTTCATTCGGCGAAAGGACTTGAATTCCCGACGGTTTTCATTCCGGGGTTTGAAGAAGGGCTTTTCCCGATAACGCAATCGTCGTTCGGAAGCGATAGGGAAATCGAGGAAGAACGCCGTCTTGCCTACGTTGCCGTGACGAGAGCCAAAAATTCGCTCTATTTGCTGCATACCGAAAACAGAATGTTATACGGCAGAACCGAGTTCAGAAGGATTTCGCGGTTTTGCGATGAAATACCTCAATCGGTGTGCGAACACCATTCGAAAGAGCAAAAGAGAAGTGCTTTTTCGCAAAATACGGCTTATTCAAGTTCATCAAGCGGTATAAAAAACAACATTTGGAACAAACCGAAACCCGAAAAAGCGTCGGTTGAAGTCTTTGACGAGGGAAGTGTCGTAATGCATCCCATGTTCGGCAAGGGCGAAGTTTTAAGTGCGACACCGATGGGCGGTGACGTTTTGTACGAAATAGAATTTGCAAACGGCAGTATAAAACGCCTTATGGGCAATTTCGCGAAACTTAAAAAATGTTAAAAATATAATTACATAAACGAGGAAAACTATCATGGCTGTTATTAAACCCATTAAAGCATTACGTTTCACCGAAAAAGCAGGTAATATTCAGGATTGCGTATGTCCGCCTTACGATATCATATCGGAAAGCGAAAGAGAAGCGCTTATCGCAAAGAACGAATATAACGTTGTCCGTCTTGAACTTCCGATCGGCGAAGACAGATACAACGAAGCAGGCAAAACTTTAAGCGATTGGCTCAATAAAGGCGTTCTCGCACGTGACGAAGAACAGGGTATTTTCGTATACCGCGAAGAATTTAACGTTGGCGGAAAAGATTATTGCCTTACGGGTATGATTTGTCTTGTCGAACTTCGCGAATTCGCCGACAGAGTAATTCTTCCCCACGAAGAAACTCTTACAAAAGCAAAGCAAGACCGTCTTAACCTTATGAAAGGTACGGGTTGTAACTTCTCGTCTATCTATTCGCTTTATTCCGACGAAAGCGGTAAAATCGCTGAAATTCTTGCTAAAAAGACCGAAGAAACCCCGATTTGCCGTTTCACCGACGAAGAAAACGTTACCCACACCTTGTGGAAAATCGGTTGCGAATGTCAACTCAACACTATCATAAATGCACTCGCCGATAAGCAACTCTTTATCGCAGACGGCCACCACAGATACGAAACCGCACTTAACTATAAGAGAGGTCTTGAAAACGCTCCCGAGGGAGCAGATGCAGACCACGTTATGATGACCTTGGTCGATATGGACGACAAGGGTTTGGTGGTTTTCCCGACTCACAGACTTATCGTTGACAGAAAAGTTGACAGAAAAGAAATCGAAGCCAAGTGCGAAGCCGACTTCAATATGAAAACGCTTCCGCTTTGCGACCTCGTTCCTGCACTCGCAAAGGGCGAAAACGGCCACACTTATGCGCTTTACACCGGCGGAAACGACTTCTTGCTTATGGAATTCAAGGAAGAATCCAAGCGTATTATCGATAACAGAAGCGAAGCATACAGCGACCTCGACGTAAGTATTCTTCACTCGACGGTACTTGAAAACGCGCTTGGTATCGATAAAGAAAACATGGCAAACCAAGTGAATTTGCGCTATACCCGTTCGCTTGAAGAGGCTATCGAATCGGTTAAAAACGGCAAAGCCGATGCGGCATTCCTTATCAACGCAACAAAGGTCAGCCAAATCAAAGCGGTTGCTTTGGCAGGCGACAAAATGCCCCAAAAGAGCACCTATTTCTATCCGAAACTCAAAACCGGCTTGGTTATGAATATTCTTAAAAAATAAATCCGATAAAATATAAAAGGGAAAAACTATGAAAGAACTTGAAAAGAAGTACAATCCTGCCGAGTTTGAGGAAAGATTGTATTCGGAATGGGATTCAAAGGGCTATTTTGCGCCCAAAGCGAAAGAGGGAAGCGAAGCGTTTTCGATAGTTATGCCTCCCCCCAATATCACAGGTCAGCTCCACATGGGCCACGCGCTTGACAACACCTTGCAGGATATTCTTGTAAGATATAAGCGTATGTGCGGTTATGAAACCCTCTGGCTCCCCGGTACCGACCACGCCTCTATCGCAACCGAAGCGAAAATCGTTGAAGCGATGCGCAAAGAGGGAATCAGCAAGGAAGACCTCGGCAGAGAGGGTTTCCTTGAACGCGCTTGGGATTGGAACAACACCTACGGCGGAAGAATCTGCGAACAATTAAAGAAACTCGGTTCTTCCTGCGACTGGTCGAAACGCCGTTTCACACTTGACGACGGCTGTTCCGAAGCGGTAAAAGAGGTTTTTGTACGCCTTTACAACGAAGGTCTTATTTACAGAGGTACAAGAATTATCAACTGGTGTCCGCATTGTAAGACATCTATTTCCGACGCCGAAGTTGAATATAAGGATATGGACGGCCATTTCTGGCACATCAGATATCCCGTCAAGGACAGCGACGAGTTCGTATATCTCGCGACAACCCGTCCCGAAACGCTTTTGGGCGATACCGCCGTTGCGGTCAACCCGAAAGACGAAAGATATGCGCATCTTATCGGTAAAACCCTTATTCTTCCGCTTGTTAATCGCGAAATCCCCGTTGTTGCAGACGAATACGTCGAAATGGACTTCGGTACGGGCGTTGTTAAGATCACCCCTGCGCACGACCCCAACGACTTTGAAGTTGGTATGCGCCACAACCTCCCGCTTGAAAATATGCTCACCGACGACGCGAAGGTTACCGAAAACTACCCGAAATATGCGGGTATGGACAGATACGAAGCAAGAAAAGCTATTGTCAAAGACCTCGAAGAAGGTGGATTCCTTGTCCGTATCGAAGATATTAAGCACAACGTCGGCACCTGCTACCGTTGCGGTACTACTATTGAACCGAGAGCAAGCTTGCAATGGTTCGTTTCGATGAAACCCCTTGCAAAACCTGCTATCGACGCGGTTAAAGACGGCGATATCCGTTTCATTCCCGACAGATTCTCGAAGAACTATCTGCACTGGATGGAAAATATCCGCGACTGGTGTATCTCGCGTCAGCTTTGGTGGGGACACCGTATCCCTGCGTTCTATTGCGACGATTGCGGCGAATTGGTTGTAACCAAGGATAGTACCGCAGTTTGCAGTAAATGCGGCAAGGAAATGCGCCAAGACCCCGATACGTTGGATACATGGTTTTCTTCGGCGCTCTGGCCGTTCTCAACAATGGGTTGGCCCGACGAAAACGCGCCCGATTTGAAGCGTTTTTACCCGACAAATACTCTTGTAACGGGTTACGATATCATCACTTTCTGGGTTTCGAGAATGATTTTCTCGGGACTTGCGCATACAGGCGAAAAGCCCTTTACCGACGTGTTTATTCACGGTCTTGTCCGCGATGCGCTCGGCAGAAAGATGTCGAAATCGCT
This sequence comes from Clostridia bacterium, assembly GCA_017630915.1. Taxonomy (GTDB): domain Bacteria; phylum Bacillota; class Clostridia; order Oscillospirales; family CAG-382; genus Coliplasma. Next base: position 4,157 of record JAGBUH010000169.1, on the reverse strand, counting down.
CGGCAACGGTATCGATCCGCTTGAAGTTATTAAAACCTACGGCGCCGACGCGTTGAGATTCACGCTCGCAACCGGTAACAGCCCCGGAAACGATATGCGTATCTCCGACGAACGTTTTGAAGCGTCGAGAAACTTCGCAAACAAGATTTGGAACGCCGCAAGATTCGTTATGATGAATCTCGACAAGGACTGCGACACCGATAATATCGACGTTTCCACTCTCGCAGAAGAAGATAAATGGGTTATTTCGCTTTATAACCGCTTGGTTGGCGAAGTTCGCGACAATATCGACAGATATGAACTCGGTATCGCCGTTTCGAAGCTCTATGACTTCATTTGGGACGTATTCTGCGACTGGTATATCGAACTTGTTAAACCCCGCCTTGCAGAAAAGGACACCAAATCCAACCTCGCGGCACAATGCACACTCACCTACGTGCTTTCCAACACCTTGAAGTTGTTGCATCCCTTTATGCCGTTTATCACCGAAGAAATCTGGCTTTCCTTGCCTCATAATGGCGAAAGCATCATGATTTCCGACTATCCCGAGGTTAAGGAAGAACTTAATTTCCCGTCGGCAGAGCGCAATATGGATATTATGCTCACCGCAATCCGCGCTATCAGAAACAGACGTGCAGAAATGAACGTTCCGCCCAAACGCTTGGCGAATGTTATCATCGCGACAGCAGAAAAAGAACTTTTTGCCGATAAAGAACCCTTCTTCACACGTCTTGCATCTGCATCGGGCATCACCGTTGTGGATAAGTGCGACGACGAAGGTACGGTAAGAATCGTTACAAACGCTTGCGAAATCTTCCTTCCGCTTGCCGATATCGTTGATACCGAAGCAGAAAGAGAACGTCTTACCAAGGAACTCGCAAACGTCGAAAACGAAATCAAACGCGCAGAAGGTAAGTTAGGCAACGCCGAATTCGTGGCAAAAGCGCCCGAAAAGGTTGTAAACGCCGAAAAAGAAAAGTTGGCGAAGTTCAAAGAACTTGCAGATAAACTCCGCGCATCGATTGAATCGCTTTAATATTTTTAATATTTAATCAAAAAGAAGTTTCGCGAGAGGAAAACTTTTAAAAAAGTTTTCCTCTCGCGCTCTCTTTTCAAAATTTTTAAATATAAAACCCTTTTCATCAATTGGATTTATATGCATAACAACACATTGTAGGGACTATCCGTCCTCGACTGTCCGAAAAGGCGTCAATTAAAATTAACATTATGTCTGTAACATTTCTAAACAAATTGTCACGTTCTCATTTTTTGATGTAACTTAATACTAACACGTTACGTAACGGCGAAAGCAATATGCCCTAAAAATCTTCGATTTTCAGGGAACGCCAATAACCCCCGCCCTACAATACGTTGAATTATATTTGCACAAAAACACCCTAAAACCCAACAATTTACATATTATTTATATACCGTACTTGACATGAATGTGTTTGTGGGGTAAAATTAACGTGTATAATAATGTTTTAATCCATATCATAATGATAGGAGGAAGCAAAAGTGAATACATTAACCAACGTCTTCCCGAAAGACGTTACCGAACAGGCAAACGTCGCGTCGAAAATGCGTTTGTCTTCGTACCTTACAAAACGTCAAGATTTACGCGGAAAAACCGTGATTTCCTTTGCCGACACAAACAATTCTCGCTCGGAATGTGCTATCTCGCTTTACCGCAACGGTAATACGGCGTGGCAATTGGGTGTTCATATCTGCGACGTCGCGGAATATGTTTGCGAGGGTTCGCCCCTCGATACCGAGGCTCGTAAAAGGCGCGGAACCGTTTTCAACGGCAGAGAAGTGATAAATATGCTTCCCGATGCGCTTATAAACGGTGTTTGCGACCTCAATACAGGCGACGATAAGTTAGCGTTGTCCGTTTTATTGGACATCGATTCGAAAGGCAATCTGATTTCCATAAACTTCGAAGAAAGTGTCATTCGTGTTGCCGAAAAGTGCGTTTATACCGAAATCGACCATTTGGGACTTGCGAAAGAGGCGTCTTCGGTTCATGCCTTGCGTGAAAAGTATTCGCCGTTTATGAATATTCTTTTGGATATGTACGAACTTGCCGCGATATTCTGCAACCGCAGACGTGAAAGAGGCGGTCTTGACTGTGCCGTTTTCTCGCGAAAATACGGCAGAGATTCCGAAGGTAATATAAATTCGCTTGAATTTATCGCAGAACCCGACACAAAAGCAATGGTGCGTGAGATTTTATATTACGCCGCACAGGCAACCGGCAGATATATGTTTGATAAAAACATTCCTTGCATTTACATCGGTCAGCAAACGGTTGATGCAAAGGCGGTTAAATATCTTGCGAAACTAACCGACTGTAAGGTTGAAGAAGACGACGAAAACTCAGCTTCTGCAATAGCCGACTGCGCGAAGGGAAGTCCTTATTACGATTTTATATGCGAAACTATTTCAGCAGCACTTCCTTGCTCGACCTTTTCGATGATCCCGATATATAATACCCTTTGCGGTTGTGAATACCTTGTTTCTTTCGTGCGTCCTGCTTCGCGTTATGCCGACCTTTTGACGCAAAGAATGATAAAAACCTGTATTCAAGCGAAAAGTAATATATCGAACCTAAACCTCATTAGATATAAACAACTCGTTTCCGATGCCGCAGTTGAGGCAACTAACGCCGCAAAATACATTTTTGATGCCAACCGAGAATATTTCGCTTCGGTAACCGCCGAATATCTCAAAAACTGCGGTAGTTCAATTTTTGAGGGATTTGCGCTTCGCCGTAACGAAAATTCGGATATCGACGTGGTTTTGCGTTGCGGTGCAAAGGGCATAATTCTTGCAAAAGATGCCGACGGATTTGAATTTACCGTTGGCGAACCCCAAAACTTCAAACTTATAGGAATTGGAAACAATGAAGCTGTCGTTAAACCGATAGATTAACAGCAAAAAATGTTTCACGTGAAAAATCGAACGTATTGTTTCACGTGAAACAATAAGAACGGAGAATATAATTGAAAAGAAAATTATTCGCTTTAATAGCCGTTTTGTTACTCATATTCACAATCGGTTGTGAAAACGTCGCGTATATCGAGAACTCATCAGACCCAGATGAATCAATAAACATTTATGATAAACTCGAAAACGACCTTCCCGACCTAAACGACGGTGATACACCGATTGGAGAACAACAAACGTTCAAAATCGTAACCGACAAAAAAACGGTGTTTCTCAACGACGAAAGCAATCCTGCATCAATAAACAAGGCGATAACCGACAGAAACGCCTTTTTGAAATCAAAATACGGTGCAAATATCGAAGTTGTTGAGGTTGCAAGCAACAAAGTTGCCGATGAACTCAAAGCGGCGGTTGCTTCCGATATGGAATATTGCGATTTGCTTTCGATATCCGCAAAAGAAACGGTGAAGTTATTCACCGCGAAATTGCTTACGGATATGAACACGTTGCCCGATTTTAATGCCGAAAATACATTTTTCGACAAAGAAAACGCAACGTCGCTTGCAACAAACCAAACTTTTTATATGTTGGCAGACCCCACCGCGCTCGTTTATGAAGACATGTACGTGTTCTTCTATAATAACGACATCGTACAAAAAAGCGGTAAAAACCCCGAAGACCTTGTAATGCAAGGAAAATGGACTTGGGACGCCTTTAACGAGATTGCAAAAGCGTCTGCGCCGGACGTATATAATAAGGTAAGTGCAGACCTTAATAACGACGTTTTCGCTTTCGGTTCGTATCATCTCGAAGGCACTTATCCCTTGGTGATGTGGACATCAAGCGGCGAAAAAATGATAAAAGATACGTATAAAAAACCTGTTGCTTTTTCGATGAATACCGATGACGTTGTAACAATCGCCGAAAAGTTAATGCAGAGTTATAATTCAAGCGGTAAATATCCCTTTGAAGAACAACATGCATTAAACGCATTTTTGAATAACAGATTAGCGTTTTTCTGCCATAATTTAGATTTCTTTTACGCACTTCGCGACGGCACAACAAAAGGAAGCAACTACGGTATACTTCCAATACCGAAAGTAAATGAAGAACAAGACGGTTATAATTGCCTTGTAAGCAGCGATGCAAGAGTATTTTCTGTGCCGATAACCGTCGCATACGATAGCGAAGACCGCAAACGTTTCGTT
>JAGBUH010000018.1 GCA_017630915.1 Clostridia bacterium | reverse complement strand
CACGCGAAGTTGAGGAATTTGAACGTCGTATAAACGAATTAAAAGGAAAAACCAATTCTGTTTTGGGTGAGATTAAAAGCGAAGTCCGCGCTATTCGCGACCGCGACCCTGCCGCACGTACCGATGCGGAAGTGCTTTTGTTATACCCAGGTCTTCATGCCGTACTTGCTCATAGAGTTGCACATAAACTCTATAAAGCAGGTAAGTATTTCGCGGCAAGAGCGATAAGCCAAGCGGCAAGAAACGCAACAGGTATCGAAATTCACCCGGCTGCACAAATCGGTAAAGGCTTGTTTATCGACCACGGTTGTGCCGTTGTCATCGGTGAAACAACGATAATCGGTGATAACTGTACTATTTATCAAGGTGCTACCTTGGGCGGTACAGGTAAACATGTCGGTAAACGTCACCCTACAATCGGTAATAACGTTATGATTGGCGCAGGCGCAAAGGTGTTGGGTCCGATAACTATCGGCGATAACTCAAAAATCGCCGCAGGTGCGGTTGTGCTTAAAGATATACCCGAAAATTCAACCGCCGTCGGCGTTCCCGCACGTATTGTAAGAGGCAAAACGGTTGAAAAAGAACAAACACTCGACCAGTTGAACATTCCCGACCCTGTTGCACAAGAACTTAATGTTCTCCGCGCACGTATTGAGGAACTCGAAAAGAAACTCACAAACGAATAAAATGAAAAAGGCGTTAGTTGAACTAACGCCTTTTTGTATTGAAATTATCGTTTCATTTCGCCATAAAGGAACACCGAAAACGCAAGTGAACATTCGGCAGGGCAATAAAGCGCCATACACAATTTTCCTGCCCAAGTAAAACCCACAAAGCATTCAAACACCAATATCATATCCGAAAGGAAGAAAAGTACGCTTCCAATCAATAAAATCGTTGTGAGAATGTTGCGTTCTGTTAGAAAGATTGAAATAGACTTTCCGAGCATCAAAGAGATGATAAGCGCATAAACGATTGCAATGTATTTCATAATTTCGGCAGGGAAGACGATCGCTTTATAACTCAAAAGGAAAATCGTCGATAGTGCGAAAATAACACTACTGATAATGCAATCGCGTTTGTTAAAGCGTTGCAACTGCATATATGCGAGAATGAAACAGATATGACCGAGCGCAAAAATCAACGCTCCGATTAAGAAATTAACACCTATGATGATGTCGCCGAGCATCGCGCTAACCGAACCCAACGGCATTATTTTCGCGAATTTTGAGTCGGTTTTTACAGTTTTGTTGACGTAAATTGCATTGATAACCGCCAAAATTCCAAACCAAATTACTGTGAGACTTTTATACATCAGTCCGTTTTCGGTAAGGTATGCGAATTTAAGATAAATAAAATTGAAAACAAACACCAAAACGGCAAAAAAACCGTTGATATATAGTATTTTTTGTTTCATTTTATTGCAATTTTTCGAGAATCTCTTGCTTAATTTGTTCCATACCGAGCGCGGTGGGGTGTCCTCCTGTAACTTCCATTTCGCCTAATTGGATCACCTGCGCACCGTAATGCTCTGCGGCAGTTTTTATACCTTCAGTAATCGTTTCGTTAAGACGGGAGTTGATAAGGCAAACAATTTTAACGCCTTTCAATTCCTCACACAGACGCTTGAAAAAGTAGCAAACGGCAGGAAGGACCGAAAAAAGATCCTTCTTTTTAAAGTCCTCGTACATCATTTCGCCGATAGGCGCACCGCACCAGCTGTCGTTAGTGCCACCGAAAACGAATAATGTGTCGATTTTGTTCTTTTCAAAAAATCCTTCTTTAAGGTATTTTTCTAATCTGCAAATAAAAGACGAGGTTTCGGAGCAATCGACGTTGTGATAACCCGTGTAACCGATAGTAGAACCCGACCAGCTGTCGTTCATTATCAATTTTCCGTCGGTTTCTTTTAACAATTTGTGCCACCAAAGATCCTCGACACTTTTAACGTCGGTGTCTTCGCGACCAAGATAATAGTGTAGCTCATATCCCTCGGGAACGTAACCCTCAAAAGCAGAATAACTGTCACCAAAAATAAATACGTTGTTAGTTTTCATAAAGCCCTCTTTTTGTATATAGATTTAAACGGTAAGGCGATAATAACCCCAAATGACAAAAGCCCAAACCATACTAAAATCAGATTCTTCCATCCGATAGAATCAACGGCATTCGCAAAAATGGTGGAAGAAATTGCCGCCGAGATATAACTCATAAAATCCAAAAATCCTGTCGCACTCGAAACCATACCCGTTTCTCTGAGTGACGGGCAATACATACTCCACAAAATCGAAGCCGCACCGTTCGAAGTCATGATTGCAAGTATAATGAAAATCATATTGAATAACGGTTGCTTTACAAAATAAACCAAAGCGAACATTATTGCAGAAACAATAAAGAATACCAATATCGAATTGTCGATATTTCGTTTTAACTTTTCATAAACAAATAACGCTACAAACGCCGCCAACGATAACATAAAGGTTGCAATCGAAAAGATGAGCAAAGCATTTTTTTCGGGGAAGCCCAGGTATTCCTCGATATACATCGGCAACCAGAAGATAACCGTTGTACGAATCACGCCGGTGATCATCGCAACAAGGGTAAATTTGACGATTTTATGCTCGAAAAGTGTGCGTATACTGCCTGAATTTTTTTCGATATCTACACGGTTGATTCGCTTGATAATGCCCTTCTTCTCGAAAAGAGTGAAAATCGAAAAACACGAAATTGCCATAATGCCAAGAGCTGCACCGCTTATTGCAAAAACGTCCTGCCAAGAAAAATATGCCGCGAGCATACCTGCCAAAGGCGAACCGAAAAACATCGCAAACGTGTAACACACACCACAACGTGTAGCATGAATCGGTTCTAGGCTTTCGGCAACGACCTTCGTCATCGGTGCATAAAT
>JAGBUH010000168.1 GCA_017630915.1 Clostridia bacterium | reverse complement strand
TAAAATGGGCGCGACAATAGACGAGGGGTTTGAAATTGTAAAGTCCACGCTCGACGATTGCGACAGCGACACGATTGTACTTCTCGAATACGGCGGAAACGATTGCAATTTTAACTGGGCGGAGGTTTCCGACAACCCTAGCGGTGAGTTTTTACCCAACACCCCCGAAGAAAAATTTACCGAAACCTACCTAAAAATAATCGAATATGCGCGCGAAAAGGGCGCAAAGGTTGCAATTTGCACCCTTGTTCCGATAGATTCGCAAAGGTTTATGAATTGGGTATCAAAGGGCTTGAATTACGACAATATTCTCCATTGGCTCGGCGACGTTGAACGAATTTCGCGTTGGCAGGAATCGTATAGCAAAATGGCTGAGCGCGTTGCCGAAATGGCGCATTGTCATATACTCGACTTGCGTTCGATTTTCAAGAATAAGAGCATGACAGACCTTCTCGGAATTGACGGCATGCATCCCAACAACGAGGGACACTCGCTTATTAAAACCGAATTGCAACGACTTATACTTTCCAACCGCGAGTTGCCTACGCTTGCTTAATTCTTAAAAGGTGAAATATGGGATATCTTATAGTTACTACACTGTTTTTGCTTGCAATCGCACTGCCCGTCGGGTTGTTGTATTGGTTTGTTTCTTCGTTATACAAATATGTCAAGGCGACGAAAGAAGCCCGTATGCTGTACAGAGGAAGCTTAGTCGCATCATCTGCCACTCTTGTGATATTTGTTTCGTTTGCGATATGGTTTACATCAATCGGAACTAAAACCATATCCTTGATGTAGCTATGAAAGAAAAAGCTTATCGTATAATACTATATTCGCTTATTGCAATCGGGCTAGTTCTCACCATAACTCATATTATTTACGCCACATATCTTTATGATAATTCTTCCATAATATATTTTGTTTCGAAGGAGTTGTGGTAAATATGAGAATATTAAAGCAAGTCCTGACGTTGATGCTTGTCCTTTCAACCTTTTTTTCGATAAACCTATGCACCTACACACTTGTGACCTCGCGGTGCGGAATCAATTTCGGCACTAAAATTATAGAACCGCAACGCTATCTCCCGTTCGACAGTGCTTCGGATATAGTCAGAATTCAAACAGACGTAAAATTAGAAGGTGACATTCCGACCATTGACGGTGCTGCGGCGCTGTTGCCCGTTTATTCGGCAATCGTCAACGCTGTTTATCCGAGCGAATCGGTGGTTTTTGACGGAGAGCGTTATTCCATAGAAAGCTCAATCGTTTTCACTGACACCATAAAAGCATATCAGGGCGTTGTTGACGGAGCAAATGATATAATTCTTTGCGCCGCTCCGTCCGAACAACAACAGCAATATGCCGAGGAAAAAGGCGTCGAGCTTGTTTGTACCCCGATTGGATATGAGGCGTTTGTGTTTTTTGTTAACGAAAATAACCCTATTGACTCGTTAACGGTAGAGCAAATACGTGATATCTTCTCGGGTGAAATAACAAATTGGTCCGAGGTTGGAGGTCCGAATCGACCGATAAATCCATTAGACCGCCCCGAAGGTAGCGGAAGTCAGACCGTAATGCTCAAATTTATGGACGGGAAAGAAATAAAGAAGAATCCGTTAGCGCTTATAGGCGGTTCGGTTGGGTTTTCTTTTAGATATTACGTTGACTGCATTGTTGCCAATGAAGGCGTTAAAATGCTTTCGGTAAACGGCATATATCCGAGCGAGGATAATATACGTAACGGAAGCTACCCGATAATTCAGCCATTCTATGCAATCTATCGGGCAGACAATAATAACGAAAACCTGCAAAAGCTAATCGATTTTATTTTGTCCGATGAGGGACAGTATATCATCGACAAAAGTGGCTACACTTCGATAAAATAACAAAATTACCGCCTCTTAAAAAACTTCACCGAGGCGGTATATTTATTTTCTCAAAAACGACAAAAAACGGTTGCAATTTGTTCATAATTATGCTATAATAAATTATCGTAAAGATTTTATGAATCGGGTATTTTGATTATTCGGTTCTCGTAAATCTTCGTTCTTCCCCGTAACGCAAAGAGGTGTTTTTTTATGCGATTCGCAATAGGCGACTTGATTATTTACAACGAAATAGGCGTTTGCCGTGTTGACGACATCATCGAAAAGGAATTCCCCGACGGTGTGAAAAAATGTTACAAACTGCAACCGATTTATCAAAGTTGCGCCATTTTCACCCCCGTGGATAACGAAACCGTGTTTATGCGCCATATCATCTCGCGCGAGGAAGCCGACAAACTAATTAACGACGTATGCGATATAAAACCTGCCGAAATCACTTCCGCATCGCCTCGTGAATTGTCGAACGAATACGAAAGTATAATTAAGCTTCACGACTGTGCCGAGCTTGTAGCCTTAACAAAGCATATTTACACCAAACGCGCGCGTTTGGTTTCTGTAAAAAAGAAACTCCCTGCCGTTGATGAACGTTACGTTAAAAAGGCGGAAGACCTTTTGTTCGGCGAACTTGCCGCCGCACTCGGTATTGATAAATCTTCGGTGCGCGAAAACATCGCCGAAAAAGTCGGCGCAAATAAATAAAAATACAGAAAAAACACGTTTCTTAAAATCAAGAAACGTGTTTCTTTTTATTATGCATTACGCTTTTTTCTTTTTGAGGAACACAAATATTCCTGCGGAAACGGCAGCCAATGCGCCGACGATACCGAGAATAATCGGCACTGCCTTTGATTTTCCGTTGTTCGAAGAGTCGTCTTTGCTGTTTTCGTTCTTGCTGTCGGAAGAATCCGATTTGTTGGTGTCGATTCCCGAAGAATCGGGTGCTTCGTTTTCATCAGAACCGCTTGAAGATTTATCTTCTTCGGATTCGGAAGTATCTAAAATATCGGAAACATCGGGCACTTCGGGAACATTCGACGTATCAACCGTCTTGCCCTTAACCTTATATCCCTTAACCGCAAGCGAAAGGTCTTTCGTCATGCGCTCGATTGCAACCTCGTCAGCGTTTGAATTCTTAATGGCAGACAGCACCGCATCGAACTCATTCGTGCCGTATCCGTCGTCTGTCAAGGTTGTTAAAAACGCATCCGCCGCCGATATAATCTTGTTTCCTTCGGCTTCTGCAACTCCGTCAAGAGGGATAATAACGTTTTTGATTCTATCCTTCATGTATTCGATTTGCGCTTTTGCGGTGGCTTTGATATCAAATGCAGGGGCGATTGCTTTATTGCGGTAAACGCCGTTTGCAAGATGTTCGCCGACTTGTTTATTTATATACGCGGTTGACTCGAAATAAACCGAACCGTCGGTGTAGACGGATGTGTTATAGCTTGCTTGCGATTGCATCGTATCCGCGCCGAATTCGCTCATGAACGTACCCAAGCCGACCGCGATATATGCGTCTTCGTCGCAACGGTTGGTTTGCGCTACGATTGCCTCGTCAAAGCCCGTGCCGTAGGACATCGGGAAAAGAATATCAATCCATTTATTTTGAAGCCACGTATAATAATTTTGGTAATTATGGGAAACACTTTCAGATGGGTCGGGCACAACGTCGGCGCCTAAAAGCACGTCGGGTGCAACATCGTCTATAAGTTTTCTCATTTGGAGAACAAAACTGTCAACGTAACTGCAACGGAAGTTCACCCAATCGTTCCAATAACTCGCCTTTGTGTCATATTTAGGTCTTACGCCGTATTTCGCCTCGAACGCATCAAGAGTTGCTTCGTTGTAACCCATATCAAATGCGTCGGTACGTGTGAAGTAACGGATATAGTCAAGTTGGAACCCATCAACATCGTATTTTTCGAGAATGTATTTATAGGTGTTGAGAAGATAATTACGTGCATCCTCGTTCGCAGGGTCGAGCATATAATAACCTTCGGTGTCTTCAACAGTCTTGCCGTTGCTCGAAAGCGACAACCATTCGGGTTTCTTAACGCCGAGCGAACGGTTTCTGTTCGCCGAACCCGTGTTGCCGACATAAAAGATGGGGAACCACAAATGAAGTTCCATGCCTCTCTTATGGCAGGAATCAATATATGCTTGAAGCATATCGAAATGCGCGAATTTGGGGTTGGTGTCGAAAAGACTGTCATCGGGCATCGGCATAATCATCGTGCAATCGTAAATCGTTTCGATGCTTATCATATTGATGCCGAGGTTGTAAAGTTTTTCAACCGTTTCGTCAATCTGTTGTGCGCTCGTTTCGGTCGGTCTTAACCAAACACCGCGATATTCGGCGGTACGGCTTTCCGACATTTGAAGTCTTATATCAACCGCGGTTTTTTCGGTTTCGTCACGCGACTGTACTAACTTCATATCGTCTTTTGATGAGTTATAGTCATTCTTTGCTTTGGAAACAAAATCTTCAAGGTCTTCAATTTTGTCCTTAACGTCAGCAAAATCGAAATTATCGTATCTCTTTAATGCCGAATCGTATTCTTCCCAAAGATTATCGACATTTAATTCCATGCCCGAAATAGCGGCAGCAGCATCATAAGAAAACGAAATGGTCTTTTTATTTTCGTCGTATTTAACCGACATACCGAGTTTCACGTTTTCGCGTATCCAGGTGACCGCAGTTCCGTGTCCCGAAACAACAAACGAACCTTGTTTGTTGGGAACGGTGTTATTATTTCCGCCTATCGACGAAACAACGCCTTCGGTACAAACAACTTCAAGACCCCAATCGTTCGTTTCGGTGTTTTTGCCGAGCTTGTTATAAACAATCATATAGTTTTCATAACGCACGGTGTTAACGCCCGTCAAAGCTGTAGTCAACGTGTAAAAAGCACTAGCAGCAATAGGGGTGTCAGAAACTGTCACCACACCGTCGCCGGTGTAATTAACATAATCGCCTATTTTAATATTTTCCTGAATCCAATCGCCCATTCGCTTTCCGCCCTCATCTTCATTATGTCCCGAAAGAACAAAGCCGTTTTTGGGAATAGAACTGTTTCCTTTATTGTATTTCACGGCTACGCCCTCCTCGATAATTACTTCATACCCCCATTCGTTCGTGCCGGTTGTCGCACCTTTATCGGGGGTATATATGACAAGCGTACCGCTTTCACGCGTGATGTTTATGCCGTTGGCGGTGATTGTGATTTCCTTGGCAGTTGCAGAAAACATAAACATCGGAAGAAGCATTGATATCAACAGAAAAACGGCGAGAATATTACGGAATTTCATACGGGTGTTTCCTCTCTTTTATTCATCAAACGTTGAATCTGAACAAAACGACATCGCCGTCGTGCATAACGTATTCCTTGCCTTCACTACGAACCAAGCCTGCCTCTTTACATGCGGTAAGCGAACCTTTTTCTATAAGCACGTCATAGGGAACAACTTCCGCGCGAATAAATCCGCGTTCAAAATCGGTGTGAATTTTACCAGCCGCACCGGGTGCTTTTGTGCCTTTTTTGATTGTCCAAGCGCGGACTTCGGGTTCACCTGCGGTGAGGAAAGAAATCAAACCGAGAAGCGCATAGGAAGCCTTGATAAGTTTGTCAAGCCCTGTTTCGCTGACGCCGAGTTCGGCAAGATATGCTTCCTGTTCTTCTTTGTCAAGATCGCCCAACGCCGCTTCGGTTTCGGCACATACCGAGATAATTTCGGCATCTTCGCCGTTGATAGCGTTCTTTAATGCAACAAAATATTCGTTTTCTTCGTCGGGACGCGCAAGGTCGTCTTCCGAAACATTTGCGCAATATATTACGGGCTTGCCCGAAAGAAGCGGAACGGTGCGAAGCAATTCGGCTTCGCTTTCGGTCAGTTCAACGTTTCTCGCGCAAACGCCTTTTGTGAGCTCGGCGCAAACCTTTTTCAAAACTTCGGCATCGACAAGCGCACTCTTGTCGCCCTTGCCCTGCTTTGTAAGACGGTCGATTTGTCTTTCAAGCATTTCGATATCCGAAAGTATAAGTTCGGTGTTTATCGTTTCAACGTCGCGCGCAGGGTCAACCGAATCTTCAACGTGAATAATCTTGCTGCCGCCGAAGCAACGTACAACGTGAACGATTGCGTCAACCTCGCGAATGTGCGACAAAAATTTATTGCCCAAGCCTTCGCCGTTTGCCGCACCTTTTACAAGACCTGCGATATCAACAAATTCTACGGTTGCATGGGTCAACTTCTTCGGGTTGTACATAAGCGCAAGTTTGTCCAACCGTTCGTCGGGAACGGGCACAACACCGACGTTGGGGTCGATGGTGCAAAACGCATAGTTCGCGCTTTCTGCACCTGCCTTTGTCAAAGCGTTAAAAAGTGTGCTTTTGCCGACGTTGGGCAAACCTACGATACCTAATTTCATAATTTATGTTCTCCTTACAATTACTCTTAAATATTAAAAAATCCAACTTTGTTTTAGTATAATATATTTTATAATATTTTGCAATATATAATTTTCTCGCACATTTTACGCCACAAAATTTTAAACAAAAATTCATAATATATCCATCGACCTATTGACAACACTTGAAAATATGGTATAATAAATCCGAAAGTTAATTTGTGTTAAAATAGTTTTGTTAAAGAAAAGGAAACGCGACAATGGCAACTAAAATACTCGTCATTGACGATGATACTAACATTTGCGACCTTCTTCAAATGTACCTCGAAAAAGAGGGTTATGAAGTACGCACCGCTAACGACGGCGTGGAAGGAATAACCGCTTTTCGCATGTATGAACCCGACATGGTTCTTCTCGATATAATGCTTCCAAAAAAAGACGGTTGGCAGATATGCCGTGAAATTCGCGAACACTCTTCCAAACCCATAATCATGATTTCCGCAAAGGGCGAAACGATTGACAAGGTGTTGGGACTTGAACTCGGCGCTGACGATTTTATCGTGAAACCCGTTGATATGAAAGAGGTTTTTGCGCGTATTAAAGCGGTTCTCCGCCGTTATGCGAAGCATGACACTGCCGACGGCGAATTGATTAAATTCGATAACCTCGAAATCTCGCTTCAAAAATACGAACTTAAAGTTTGCGGCAAATCGGTTGACCTTCCTCCCAAGGAATTGGAACTTATTTATTTCCTCGCCTCGAACTACAACCGCGTTTTCACTCGCGACCAATTGCTTGACAAGGTTTGGGGTTTTGATTACCTCGGTGACAGCCGTACCGTTGACGTTCATATAAAACGCCTCCGTGAAAAACTCGAAAACGCTTCGGACAAATGGGTTTTGAAAACCATTTGGGGCGTGGGTTACAAATTCGAAGTCACTTCTGAAAACTAATTTTATAGCATAAAAGAATTAGGTTTCCTTTCTCATAATCATATCTCCTTAAAACAAAGTTGCCGCCTTGTGCGGCAGCTTTGTTTTTATATCCGTTTATATCCGCCTTGACACGAAGAAAAATATATTTTATAATACCAACATAAAAGGAAATTTAGAGGTATTTTGCTATGCGCTTCACGAAAATGCAGGGACTCGGCAACGATTATTTATATGTTTACGGCGATGTTCCCGAAAACGCTTCCGAGCTTTCGATAAAATGGTCCGACCGCCATTTCGGTGTCGGCTCTGACGGAATTATTTGGGTGTCGGATTCGGATATTGCCGACTTTAAGATGTCGATATTCAATGCCGACGGAAGCGAAGCGATGATGTGCGGAAACGGGGTTAGATGTGTCGGCAAGTTTGTTTATGACAAGGGTTTGACCGACAAGACTTCGCTTAAAATCGAAACCCGTTCGGGTATCCGTACGCTTGAATTGCAGATTTGTAACGGCAAAGCGATCGGCGCATCGGTCGATATGGGTATATCCGTGATAAGCGATGAAATGGAATTGACGATTGACGGGGAAACGGTCAATCTCACCCCGATTTCGATGGGCAATCCCCACGCGGTGATTTTCGTTGACGATATAAATAACGCGCCGCTTTCGACTTTGGGCAAGAAAATCGAGAAACATCAGGCATTTCCCGACGGAGTGAACGTCGAATTTATCGAAGTGCTTGGCAAAAATAAACTCCGTATGCGCGTTTGGGAACGCGGAAGCGGTATAACAATGGCTTGCGGTACGGGCGCTTGTGCGAGCGCGGTCGCGGCGGTAAATAAGGGCTTTTGCGACTTTTCCACCCCGATAACCGTCAC